>NZ_JAKRLB010000002.1:0-174855 GCF_022664405.1 Micrococcus luteus
CCGAGGCGGCGGTGAAGCTGCTCTGGCTGGCGATCTGCAACATCGAAGACAAACGCGCCGCCGAACGCGCTCGGGACCGGGGCAAACCCGCCGGCCAGCGCAAAGCCCAGGGCCGGCTCGTCGAAGGCCAGGCCGTCACGAACTGGAAGCAGGCCCTCGCCCAGCTCGCCGCGGCCTACCCCGACCGGATCAACCCCTACCTGTGACCACCCCGCTTACACAGACAAGTTGACACGCCCACATCTTCAGCCGAGCCGGCGACTTTCCGGAGATGCGGTGCATCGTGGAACCGCCCATGCACGTGGACAGTTCGCTGAGCTCCAACGTGCAGTTCGCCGACTGGGTCGCCGCCGCCGTCACACGCGCTGTCGATCACCAGCTCAACGACTCGTCCAAGTACGCCTGGGTCACCGACCCCCAGCGGCTGGCATCCATGAGGGGCAGCTTCACCTACGAATCCAAACTGCACCTGTGGAACCGCGGCGTGCAGGACATCAACCACTCTGAGCTGTTCCACCGCGAACGGCGACTTGCCCCGACCCCGCATGGACAGCTTCTGGGGGCCTCGGTGGACCCCGCGGCGGCGGAGAAGATGGCGAAGATCTGGCGCTCGGGACGCTAAGACCTGGCGCCGCTGCTAGAGATCACCCCCGCCCTGCGTCAGGCGGAACACAGCCCCGCATATTCTGGTCCTCCGCGGGCTGCGGAGGACCAGAATATGCGGGCGGCGGGTGGACCACCTGGCGACACCGTTGCCGACGCGTTCATTCAACGCGCCGGGCATGGCCGGGCGTCACTGGGACAGGTTGTCGATCGCGTACTGCGCCTGGTCGGGCGTGAACTCCTCGCCGTACTCCGAGACCAGTTGGTCGTAGATCGCAGACGGCGACATGTCCATCATCTCCTGATAGCTCTTCGCTTTGGCCAGCGCATTGGCATTCCAGTCCACGTCCGTCATGTTGTCGATCGCGTACTGCGCCGCTTCTGGTGAGAACTGCTCACCGTACTCGGAGACCAGCTGGCCATAGATGCCCATCTTGGACATGTCCATGTTCTCTTCGTAGCTGTACGCCTTGCGAAGCGCCGACTGGTACTCCATCGGCACATCCCCGGCCTCATGCTCGGCTGCCGCTTCCGTCTCCTCCGAGAGCGTCGGCGTGGGCTCAGGGGTGGGCGTGGGCTCCGATGCAGGAGCAGACCCCGCAGTAGGGGTCGAGGTCGACGATGCAGCCGGCGTGGAGGATGCGCCCCCGGACGCGCCGTCCACCTCCAGCGCCGCATACTCCGGGATGCGGTTAATGATGGGCGTCATGTTCTCAACGAACCTGTTGAGTTCCTCACCGGGCTGGTAGCAGTCGGTGGCTGCACCGGTCACAGACTGCACGATGTCCTGCATTGGCATCGTGTACCTGCCACCGCCCGACTTCACAATGCGCTGGATCTCCTCAGGCTCGGCCATCAGACGGTCCAAGGTGTCGCGATACTTGGGATGGGCGACCGCGCGCAGCTGATCGCCCTGCTCCACCAACCCCGCCACGCGACGATCCCTATCGCTCATGACGAGGTCTTCCATGTAGAAGTCCACGCTGAAGTCCAGGACGTCTAACGCCAGACCACCGCGGTTGCCTGCCAGCTGTTCGCACGTCTCGGTCGCCGTCAGCTGCATGGGGCTCTCCGAGGCGGCGGGCGTCGGCGACACCGCCGAAGAAGACGAGGACGATGAGGATTGGGAGCTAGACGGCCCCGGTCCCTCCTGACCGGAACAGCCGGTGGCCACGAACAGGAGGGGCAGGAAGAGGAGGAGTCGCTGAGCGCGCATAAGAAAACTCTCCGTGACTGATGTGCGAGCCTCGAACCAAGCGCTCTTGCGGCTGAAATGGGTGCCAGTGAGAGTCTGTCGAGGAAGGGTGAGAAGGCCCTCAACTGCATATTGTGCACAGCAACGCACCCATTGAGCGACACACCGAGGACATGTGAGAGTCGAGCAGGAATGCTCATGTCGCGTTTCCGCGTCGGAAGGGTGAACGGCCACTTCACCTGCCACAGCCGCATCACCTGCCACAGCCGCACTTCACAGCCCGCGGCTGGAGGGGTGCTGCTCGCAGCCCTGCGAAGGGGATCATCTCGTGATTTCTCGCACCCCCACCCCGGACGATGTCGAGTCAGTGCTCGCCGCCGTCGAGACCATCCCGCCAAGCCTGTTCGATCACTACGAGGGATCCCGCGAGAACGAGCCGGTGCGGGGCCATGACCGCCTCCATGCGGCGGAGGATGGTGAGCGGAAGGACGAGCGTGCCGTGTTGATTCGGCTTGAACACGCCCCGGAGCTGATCCGCGATCCCCCACACGAAGTTCGAGAGGTTCTGGGGAGAGGGCATGGTGGCAGAGCCTTTCGGAGCACGGCGGTGTGGCAGTCGCCCTCATTCTGGCACTGAAAAGTCGCACGCCTGATGCCTGAGAGCCGGGTTCCGAAGAATTCTTCGGATGAGGAGGCCGGCACCTCTTCGACCGACCCCGGAGGCTCAAATCCGAAGTTCTCTTCGGTTTCCCATGTCGACTCGCCACCGCAGCAGTCGAACGTCACCGATTCCGAAGAATCCTTCGGATTTCAACTGCCCATCTGCCACGCTGGAGCCGTGGCCACCGCACGCGCAGTCTCCTCCGCCGCGGCGCTGATGAAGATCAGCGATCGCGTCCGCGCCATGCGTAAAGAGCTCCTGCTGACCCAGCAGCAGCTCGCAGACCTGGCAGGAGTCTCGGATGCGACCGTCCGCCAGATCGAGCGCGGCACCGGCAAGAGCACCCTGAAGTCAGTGCTCTCCGTCATGGAGGTGCTCGGCCTCGAGCTCGAGGTCACCGGTTGACGACTCCCGCACTCGAGGACCTGAAGCGCGTCACCGCCTCGGACGTCTACAAGGGCGGCGACCCAGCGGGGACGGGATCGCCCTTGCGGCTCAGTCCTCCAGGCTCAGCTCCACGTCCCCGACCCACGGCTCCGCGAATCCTTCGTACGTCCCGTCCTTGAGCGCGATGGCCAGCCACTGGTCCACGTAGTGCTTGAACACCTCGTCGCCCTGCGGGAGCATGTACCCCTTCTGGAAGTAGTCGAAGGGCTCGTCCGGGTTCGCGGCGCACAGCTCGGGGTACTCGTGGTCGATGTAGAGCACCTCGGAGCGGTCCGTGGTCATCACGTCCGCCTCGCCGGCCGCGAGAGCGTCGAACACCGTGAGGTTGTCGTGCGTCAGCAGCTCGCCCTGCGGGTAGTGCTCCCGCGCGAACTTCTCGTTGGTGCCGCCTTCCGGGAAGATCGACCGCACACCCGGCTGATTGATCTCCGCCACGGTGTCGTACTTCTCGACGTCCTCGCAGCGGGTGATCGGCGTCTTGCCGTCCTCCTGCGTGGGCACGGTGAAGTACACCTGCTCGGCGCGTTCCGGGTTCAGGGAGATGCCCCCGACGGCGACGTCGCACGCCCCCGACGTGTAGTCGTCCATGAGTGTCTTCCAGCTGGTCTTCACGAACTCCGGCTCCACGCCCATGGTCTCGGCGAGATCCCGGGCCATGTCCACGTCGATGCCCTTCCAGTCGCCGCTCTCGGTCTGCTCGGTGAAGGGCGGATAGTCACCGGTGGAGCAGACGCGCAACGTGCCGGCCTCCTTGATGCGTGTGAGCGCGGAGTCGGCGACGGTGGCGGTGGCAGGTTCCGATGAGCTGCCCGCATCCTGCGCCGTGCCGCAGGAGGTGAGGGTGAGCGCCAGGGCGACGCCGAGGGCCGCCGTCGTGAGTCGGTAGTGGGTAGGGCGGAAGGTCATGATCGGCTGGCTCCCTCGACGACGGCATGTGAGTCCCGTCACCGTAGCCCAGCACCACACGCCCCCACCGCCCCGCGTATGACAAATACACAACACTCACCTTGCGTATCTCACTGAGGTGTGCCTTACTGGTTCTCGGACCCCCGCCGGAAGGACCCCCATGGCCCACGCCTCCACGCACCCCGCTCATCCGCTGCCGCCCGTGGCGCCCCGTCGCCTGCTGCTGGCCCAGCGGCTGCTCCGCGGCGAGGGCTCCGTCGAGGTCACGGCCTTCCGCGCCGGCGAGACGCTCACAACGGCCGTCCACGGCGTGAGCGCGGACGGCCGCCTCGTGGTCGCCCACGTCCCCAACCTCCTCGGGTCGCTCGGCGCGTTCCACACGCTCGCGCCGCTGGACGTGCGCGTGGACGTCCTGCGCGACGCCCTGGACCTCACGCTCCCCACCCGCCTGGCATCCGTGCATCTGCTCGGCACCCTGCGCTGGTGCCGGGACTCGGCCGAGGTCGCGGAGCTGAAGCTGCGCGGTCGCGTCGCGGACCTCGTGGCCGACGTCGGCCCGCGGGTGCGCGTGGGCGTCGTCGAGACCCAGCGGATCCTGCTGCACGACGTCGACGGCGTCGCCGTGTTCTGCCGCCACACCCTGCCGCTCACGTCGCGCGGGCTCGTCGACCAGGCCGAGCTCGCAGACCTGGCGGATGACGTGCTGGGCACCGCCCCCGAGGTGCTCGCGGACCTGGCCGACGCCGTCGCCCTGGGCCTGCTGCCGGGCGAGAGCACCCCGTTGCAGGTCGACACCGAACCCCTGTCCGAGTCCCCCGCCCACGCCCTCGACGTGGACGAAGCCGGGGTGACCCTGCTGCGCGTCCGCGACGGCGAGGCCGCAGCGGTGCACGTGGCCCTGCCCGGTGCGGGCCGGCTCGATCACAGCCCCCGGCACGCCTGGCGGCGGCTGCTGGACGCGATCCCGGCGCGGGTCGCCCACCCCTGAGGGGCGGCGTCAGTCGATCGTGTAGGTGGCGCAGGTGGCCACGTCCGTGACCTCGATGCCCTCGGCGGTGCAGGCGAGGTCGGCGTTGTAGGTGCACTCGAGGCGGTGGCACGCACCGACGGTCGAGGCACCCTCGGTCACCGGGCGGCGGACGTCGAGCTGGACGAAGGTGCCGCAGCCGGGCGTGCGGTCGGAGCCGGCGACGGTGATGGCCAGGGCATTGCAGGACGACTCGGCATTGAAGGCGCAGGCGCTGGCGGCGCAGGTGCGGACGGCGGTGGTCATGGCGTGATCCTCCCGGTTCGGGCCCGCCCCGGACTGGGACGGTGCTGCTGGAATCGAGATTACTCCGGCCCACGAATAGCACAAGAGGGGTGATCCTTAGTCGATAGACGATTAGCGCAAATGGATTTTGCGCATTGTCGCGTGTCGTATGGACCGACGTCGTGCCCGCCGGCCGCCCGGAATCTTCTGCATCTCTGGCCCTTCTGGCGACCACGCGCCCACTCAGAAGGGTCAGATGCGCAGACGATCCGCCGTCCCCGCCTCCTGAGCAGCCCCGGCAGCCCCGGCACTCTGGCCGAGTCCGCCCCGCACTCCTAGCGTGGGGCCATGAGCACCCATCGCCTGTCCTCCACCGCCCTCGGGTTCGCCGCCGGACTGGGCACCGCGGCCGCTGTCACCGCAGCCCGCAAGATCGCCCTCATGGCCGCCGTCGGGAAGGGCCACCCGCTCAAGCACCGCCTCCTGGACGCGGCATCCGGCCTGGTCCAGCCGAAGTACCCCATGGGCGCGATGAGCACCTACCTCAACGGACTGCACTTCTACGCCGACGACCTCGGCCGGCAGGTCGAAGCCAGCCACTTCTGCATCCACCTGCGCCACGACCTGCACCAGTGCGTGATCTTCGACCGCAACGCGCCGGACGCACGGCTGATCGGCATCGAGTACATCATCAGCGAGGAGCGGTTCCGCAGCCTCCCCGACGAGGAGCGGCGCCTGTGGCACAGCCACCACTACGAGGTGAGCTCCGGCGCCCTCACGGCCCCCGGGGTGCCCGAGCTGGCCGAGCACAGTTACTTCGAAGACCTCATCCACACCTACGGGAAGACGTTCCACACCTGGCAGTACGACCGGGACGACTTCCCGTACGGCATCCCCCAGCTGATGATGGGCCTCACCGGCGACGGCCAGGTGGACGAGGCCCTCCTGCGCGCCCGCGACGAGCGCGTGGGCGTGGACACCGCGGCCCAGCGACGCAACCGCGCGGACATCCCGGTCCCGGACGTGGTGCCGGGCGCGAACAGCTGGGAGCGCGGGCGGGTCGTGCAGACCACGCTCGAGGAGCGCCCGGTGCGGGGCCGCGACGACTGAGGGCGGCGTCGTCGGGAGGGCGCCGTTTCCCGAACGACAGCGGTGCGACACGCCGCCGTTTCCCGAACGAAAACGCTCGGCGGGCCGGCGCCGTCATCTGGATCGGGCGGGCGCGCCCCGCGAGGGACAGCACGTCCGCCGCACGTGTCGCGACAGCGAGAACGCTGGGCTCAGACCTTGCCCTTGAGCAGTCGGTGCCAGTAGATCCGGGGCTGGCCGAAGCGGTCGAAGGCCGCCGTGCTCTTCCGCGGCTTCGTCAGGTCCACGCCGGGGATCGACCGGTCCTCGGAGCCGTCGCGGACGTGCTCGTCCAGGACCAGCTCGTCCCGGCTGACCATCACGGGGATCACGGTGTAGCCGTCGTACTTCTGGAGCGGCTTCCCCGCGTCCGCGGCCTGGATGTTCTGGGCCAGGATCTTGACCTGCCGGCGCAGGGCACCGCCGGAGGGCCGTGTGCCCAGGGCGGCAGCGTCGCCCAGCGCCCACACGTGCGGGTGCACGGGATGCCGCAGGGTCGCGGGATCCGCAGCCGCCAGGCCGGCCCCGCCGTCGTCCGCCAGGCCCGCCTCGGCGATGAACTCCGGGGCCCGCACCACGGGCGTGATGTACGCGGCCGCGACGTCGGTGATCCGCTCACCGGTGTTGAGCACCACCTCGCGGGCCTCGTGGTCCACGGCGTCCACCTCTGCGCCGGCGTGCACATGGATGCCGTACCTCGCCACGGCCTCGGCCAGAGCGGGGTCGATGGTCTGCCGGTCCAGGATCCGGCCGTACGGGGTCACCAGGCGGACGTCCACGTCCGGCAGGATCCCCGTGCGCTCCCATGCCGCGCAGGCCAGGAACAGCGCCTTGAGCACGGTGCCGCCGCACGAGGAGGGCTCAGCCGGCACATTCGCCACCACACGGTCCCCCGCGGCCACACGCGACAGCAGCGCCCGGGCGGCGTCCACGTGCTCGGGCACGTGCGCACTCGCCGCCCATCCGGCGGCGTAGGCCTCACGCAGCCCGTCGATCGCACCCCACCACGGGGTCAGCCCCGGGCAGAGCACGAGGTGGCGGAAGCCCACGGTCAGCCCGGTGGTCGTCACCGCGGTCCGTTCCTCGGCGTCCACGGCCACGACGTGGTCCGGGATCCATTCGACCCCGTCCGGGATGACGGCCCGCATCGGCCGTTCGAACCGGGCCATGTCCGCCTGCCCGCCCGCCGCGTAGTTCAGCATCGGCCGGTAGCGGTGCAGCTGTTGGCCGTCGGCGATGGCGACCCGCCCCTGCCGCTTCCGCCGCAGTGCGGCGGCCAGGGACACGCCGGCGTTGCCGCCGCCGACGATCAGGATGTCGTACTGCTCGGTCACGTGGTCCTCCGTGGGGTGACGGGGTCAAAGGAACGGTACGGCCGCCCCCGCAGACGTGTTCCGCGGCGGACGGGACGTGCCGCCCATCCTCCACTGGGGGCCGGGGCCGGCGCTAGGCCGCAAGGCCCAGCAGTCGCAGCTGGTCGGCGTACTTGCGCATCCCGACCTCCACGGCCTGCGGGTTCTGCGCGTACCAGTCCAGGTGGGTCTGTCGCAGCTGCTCGGCCGGGATGGTCTGTCCGGCCACGGTCCAGTCCTCGGTCGGCTCGGCGTCGAGGTCGAGGGCCTCGACCACGACCGCCTCGAGGGGCGCGCGCACCCCGCCGAGGAGCACGCGGGAGGCGGGCACGGGCTGGACGGCGACGTCGCCCGGCAGGTGCCCGGCCACGCGCTCGGCCACGCGGGCCAGCAGCGTGTTGGTCGGGTGGTTCACGGTGTAGAAGCCGACGCCCCGCTCCGCCGCCACGAGGTCCGCCATGGACAGCGTCCCCTTCGCCTCCTCCCGCGCCCGCAGCGCCTGCACGGACGCGGCGGCGGCCTCACGGATCGCCGCCGGCGCCACCTGCCGACGACGGCCCGTCGCCGCCTCGGCCAGCACGCGCAGGTCGTGGTACGGCAGGACGGGCGGGTCCTCCCCCGGCCGCTCGGCCGCCCCGGGCGCGAACTTCCAGTTGCGGAGGGTGACCTGCCAGGGGAAGCGCGAGACGTCGTACACCACGGGGATCCGCACCACGGCGGCGTCCTCGGGCAGCCGGGCCACGAGCTGGTCCGTGCCGATGGGCATGCCCCGGTAGTCGTGGGGGATCGGCTGGGTGACGAGCGCCTTCACGCGCGGCAGCAGCCGCTCCAGGTGCTCGACCTCGTCCGGCTGGACCTCGAAGGCGGGCGGCACGCGCACGCTCACCAGGTCCGCCCCGTGCAGCGGTGTGCCGGGCTCCCCGCCGAGCAGCCGCCGGTACGACTCGCCCTGGCAGTTGCCCCACACCAGCAGCAGGTCGCCCTCGGGCAGGTCCTCGAGCCCGTAGAAGTGGCCATAGTGCCGGCGTCGTCCCTCGTCCTCGTGCACGTCTGCGTCCTCTCTCCTCAGCCGTCCTCGCGACGGATCCAGTCGACGCCCGTCTTCCCGAACCACCAGGCCAGGAACGCGGAGAGCGCCGCGAAGGCCAGTTCGTCCAGCTCGCTCATCGGTCCTCCCGTGCTCCGTCCTGTCCGCGATTGTGCCAGCCCCGCCCCGCGGGCACCGGCCCGCTCAGCCCCAGCCGCCCCACCACGCCTCGAGGTCCGGCACGGTGGCCACGGGCGCCCAGCCCAGCCGGGAGGCGGGCACCCGCCACACCCGCGCCGTCCCGCCCCGCCGGTGCCGCCACCGCGCCCGCGCACACGTCAGCACGGCGAGCACGGCCCGCTCGCCCGGCTCGGCCGGCTCACCCAGCACCTCCACGCGCTCGACGCCGGCCCGTTCCAGGCGCAGCAGCCACGCGGCGACGGCGTCCGCGTCAGGCCGGGCTCCGGCCGCGGCGGGCCGCAGCGGCACGTGCACGTCCACGGACCAGTCGGGCACCGACCGCACGGCGTCGAGGTCGCCGCGCGCCGGCGTCGGCGGCAGGTCCTCGGCCGCCGCCGCGCCGCCGTCGGGCTCGCCCAGCAGCCGCACGCGGGGGTCGCCGAGCGCTCGCGCCGCCGCCTCGTCGAGGCCGCCCACGACGCCGACCCGCGCCCCCGGTGCCGCGCACAGCACGGCGTCCACCGCCACCACGGCCGCCGCCGCGCCGTCCGCGCCCTCCGGCACCCGCACGCGCGCCTCGACCCGCAGCGGGCCGGCCAGGGACAGGCCGTGGCCGCGGGCCGTCGTCGCGGGGATGCGCGAGGCGAGCACGAGCGCCTCGCGGGCCTTCACCCGGGCGGCCTCGGCGGCGTCGCCGCGTCCGCCGAAGTCGGCGCCGGCCTGCCACGCCACGGCGTCCGGCGCGTGGCGCAGGGCCGCCCCCACGCGCCACAGCCGGTGCGCCAGCTCCCAGTCCTCCCCGCCGTAGCCCACGAAGGCGGGGTCGAAGCCGCCGGCGTCCTCGTAGACCTCGCGCGCCACCGTGAACACGGCCGAGATGACGTACCGGTAGCCGGTGGAGTCGGCGCGGCGCAGGTCGTCCGTGGCGCGGTACCCCTCGCGCAGCCAGGCCGGCTCGGCCAGGCGGGCGTCCGCGGGCACCTCGTGCCCGGGCTGCCATCCGTGCGCCCAGGCCCGTTCCAGCCAGGCCTCGGCCAGGTGCCGCCGCCGACCCACCACCGCGGCGTCCCGGGGCGCCTCGGCCACCGCCGCCAGGGCCGCGGCGAGGTACCCGGGCTCGGGGAGCATGTCCCCGTCGAGGAAGGCGAGCACATCGCCGTCGGCCGCCTCCGCCCCGAGCGCCCGGGCCGCCGAGGCGCGGAACCCGCGGTCCGGCTGGCGCACGGTCACCACGTCGAACGGCAGGCCCGGGTCCACCCGGGGCGGGACGGGCGAGCCGTCGTCGGCCACCACGAGCTGCAGCCCGCCGGTCAGGCCGCGCTGGGCCGCGAGCGCGGCCGTGAGCCGGTCGAGGTCCGCCTGGGCCCGGTAGTAGGGCACCACCACGGAGACGGCGGCGCTCACGTCCACCTGTGCACGCGGCGGAGCACGTCGAAGAGCATCCGCGCGCAGTCCTCGGCCCCGGGCGAGAGGTCCACGGCGGGGTCGAGCCACGTGCGCTCGGGGTCCTCGACCGCCTCGGCGATCGCCTCGGCCATCGCGAAGGCCGGCGACCCGTTCGGGTGCGCGAGCCGCAGAGTGCCCGGGCGCAGGCGCTCCATCTCCTCCGTGTAGCGGCCCGCGGAGGCGATCGCCCGCCGCCCCACCGAGGTCCACGCCGCCAGGGACCCGGACGCGGACACGTTGCGGTGCGCCGCGAACGGGATGCCCGCCGAGAGCAGGGCCGCGTCCGCGAACTCGTCCGGCACGAACCCGGTGACGCGGAACTCCAGGCCGCGCGCCTCGGCGTCGCGGGTCAGCTCCGCCACGAGGTCGTCATGCCCGATGCTGACGGGTCCGAGCGCCGTCAGCCGGCGCGGCGCCCCGGAGTCCGGGCCCCACTGGCGGTGCAGCTCGGTGAGGGCCTCCAGGGCGAGGGCGTGCCCCTTGCCCGGGTAGACGAAGCCGAAGAGCACGAGGTCCCGGTCGAGGCCGGCCATGCTCTCCGGCACCACCGGCTCGGCGCGGGCGGCCGCGGCCCGGCGGTCCTCCACGGGCAGCGGGACCACGTCCGCGGCCACGTCCACCAGGTCCGCCAGCAGCGCCCGCTCGTGCTGCGAGGAGACCACGACGCCGTCCACCGCCTGGGCGAGCCGCGCGTATGCCTCGCCGCGGCGGCGGTAGCGGCCGTCGCCCTCGGCGGGCTGCGGGATGTCGTGCAGGGTGAGCGTGGTGCCCTCGGGCAGGACGTCGACGAGCAGGTCCGCGGCGGCGGTCGCGGTGGGGCCGAACAGTGCGTCCGTGACGTCCAGGTGCACGGCGGCGCCCAGCGCGCGCGCCTCCTCCAGCACGGGCACGAGGCCCCGGAACGCCGCGACGTCCTCCGCCGTGAGCAGCTCCACCTCGGCGCCCACCCGACGGAGGGCGGCGGCGGTCTGCCGGCCATGGCGCACCACGCCGTGCTCCGGCGCGCCCACGGTCACGTACAGCACACGCCCCTGCGGCTGCGAGTCCACGTCCACGATCCCCTTCACCTGCGGCGGCGTTCCTCGACGCGGCGGCGCGCCGGAACGGACAGGATGCCGCTGCTCCGATTCTCCGATCCTGCCCTGACAGACTAGATTCCGCGACCCCCGACCCGGGACGGGGACACGCCGCCCGCGCGGCATCGCATCCCCCAGGTCAGGAGGCCCTCCCCCGTGAGCATCACCGTCCAGCACGTGCCCGCGCAGCACCCGTACACCCGCGCGATCCGCCCCCTCGACCCGGGCGCCGCGCCGGACGTGGAGTTCCTGCCGGACCCGCCGGTGCCGGGCGCGCCCGCGCACCAGTGGTGGCCGCCCCGGGCCCTGCACGCGGAGTGGCTGGCCGAGCACCGCCCGGACGTGCTGCACGTGCACTTCGGCTTCGAGCACTTCAGCCCCGCCCAGCTGGCCGCCGCCCTGGACGCGCAGCACGCGCACGGGGGCGCCGTCGTCGTGACCGTGCACGACCTCGAGAACCCGCACCTGACGGACCAGGGCCCCCACCGAGACCGCCTGGCCGTGCTGCTGGGCCGCGCGGACGCCGTGCTCACGCTCACCCCCGGCGCCGCGGCGACCCTCGCCCGCGACTACGGCGTGCGCGCCCTCGTGGTCCCCCACCCGCACATCGTCCCGCTCGAGGACCTCGTGGCGCAGGGCGACGACGACGCCCCCGGCGCGGAGCCCGGCCTGCTGCCCCCCGACGCGTCCGACGACGGCGACGGCGCGGCCGCCCCCGCCCGCCTGCTGGTGCACGCCAAGGACCTGCGCGCCCAGGTGGCCCCGGTGGCGCTGCTGCCGGTGCTCGCCGCCGCCGTCGCGACGCTGGCCGACCGCGGCGTCGACGCGCGGGTGACCGTGGAGGTCCAGGACACCGTGCAGGACGAGGACGCCCTGGCCGCGCTGCGCGCGGGCTGTGCCCACCACGGCTTCGAGCTGTGGCAGCACGACCGGCTCGACGACCCCGCCCTGTACGCGCTGCTGCGCGACGTGGACGTGTCCGTGCTGCCGTACCGCATCGGCACCCACTCGGGCTGGGTGGAGATGTGCCGGGACCTGGGGGTGCCGGTGGCCGTCGCGGACATCGGGCACATCGCGGACCAGTCCGGCGCCTGGTTGACCCCCGACTCGCTCGCCGCGTTCGACCCGGAGGACCCCGACTCCCTCGCCGACGCGCTCGAGACGCTGGTGCGCGCCCGCGCGCGCACGGCCCCCGCCGACCCGGCCGCCCGGGCCCGGCAGCGTCGTCGCGTGGCCGCCGCCCACGTGGCCGTCTACCGCGAGGCCCTCGCCCGGGCGCGCGGGGCGTTGCCGGGCGTGTCCGTGCTGGTCATCACGGGGCACCGGGACGAGCACCTGTCCCGCGTGATCGCCGGGCTGGAACGCTCCCACCGCCGCCCGGACCAGGTGGTCGTGGTGTTCATGGGCCAGCCGGACGGGCGCGTCCCGGCCACGGACCTGCCCGTCACCGTGGGGCACGTGGCCGCCGACGCCGGGCTGCCCCTGGCGCAGGCCCGCAACCGCGCGGCCGAGCTCGCCACCGGCGAGATCCTCGTCTTCCTCGACGTGGACTGCATCCCAGCCGCCGAGACCGTCGGCGTGCTGGCCACCGAGGTCGCGGCCCACCCCGGGTCCGTGGTGATGGGCCGGCCCCGCTACCTGCGGCCGGGCTGGACCCGCGACGTCGGGGAGGCCGACCTGACCTCGCATCGCGCCGACGCCCTGCTGCGCCGCCTCTCCGTGCCCCACCGGGCGCGCGCGCACCTGACCGCCGGGCCCTCGGACGAGTGGCACCTCGTGTGGACGCTGATCCTGGCGCTGCGGCGCGCGGACCTGGCCCGCATCGGCGGTTTCGACGCGGGCTTCACCGGCTACGGCGCCGAGGACACGGACCTGGCCTTCCGCGCCCGCGACGCCGGCCTGACGCTGCGGTTCAGCCCCGCCGAGGCGTTCCACCAGCACCACGGCGTGATGACCCCGCCGCTGCACCACCTCGAGGACATCCTGGTCAACGCCCGCCGCTTCCGGCAGGTGCACGGCCGATGGGCCATGGAGGGGTGGCTGCGCGCGTTCGCGGACGCGGGGCTGATCGCGTGGGACCCCGAGGGCGAGCGGCTCGAGCTGCTGCGTCACCCCACGGAGGCGGAGCTGACGGCCGCCCGCCGCGACGACGCCGCGTACTGAGGGGCGAGGCGCCGGGGGCGTGCCGGACTCAGCCCAGGGCACCCTCGATCGCCGCCTCCCAGCGCCGCCGGTACTCGCCCGGCGCCACGAGCAGCAGGCCCGCGAGCCGATCGGCGGCGGCCGGGTCCGCGAGGGCGCCGCGCACCGCGCCGGCCCAGTCCGCGTCCGGGTCCTCCCACGCGCACCACGGCACGCCCGCGGCCCGGTGGATCTCGCGGACGAACACGCGCTGCTCGTCGAACGGCCGCGGCTCGGGGGCGAGCACCACGGGGCGGCCGGAGCGGGCGGCGTCCACCACGGCGTTGTGCCCGGCCGAGACCACCACGACGTCGGCGTCCGCGGCCCGGCGGGCCGGCGCCTGGACCCAGCCGTGCAGCGTCACAGTGGCGGGCATCGCCTCCGCCGCGAGCCCGCCCGGCGCCTCCGGCTCGCCCACCCCGGCGATCGGGCCGTACACCTCCCACGTCGCCTCCGGCACGGCGGACGCCGCCCGGGCCAGGTCCGCGGCCCGCACCCCGCCGCCGCCTGTCCCGGCGATCACGGCGACGCGTGGGGCGGCGCCGGCGGACGACGTCGTCGTGGCGCGGGTGCCGAGCCGGCCGGTGACGTCCGCGACCCCGAGGTAGGTGACCCGGTCCGCGTGGGCGGCGCGCCAGGCGGGGACCTCGAGCTCGGCGGCGTAGTGGGCGAAGAGGCCGTCGGCCTCGGCGTAGACGAGGGCGTGCGCGGGGTCGGTGCGCTCGCCGTGCATGCGGCGGTGCAGCACGGGCCAGCCCGCCAGGCGCAGGAACAGGGCCGCCTCCACGGACACGTCCACCACGCACACGTCCGGGTCCACCCGTTGCGCCGCCGCGTGGAGGGCGTCGAAGCGCGCCCGGATCTCGGTCCCCACCGGGGACCAGTGCAGGGGTGAGCGGGCCGGCTGCTGGTGGCCGGGCACGAGGTCCGAGGGCAGCGGGATGACGGGGACGTCCGCGGGCAGCAGTTCGGCCGCCCGGGGATGGGCGGTCACGACCGTCACGTCGAACGCCCCGGTCGACGCCAGGCCGGCGGCGTGCCGCAGGTGCCCCGCCCCGTGCTGGTGGGCGTAGTAGAGGACCCGCCTGCGGGCCGGGGCCATCAGAGGGACTCCAGGTCCGCCGCGTCGGCGGACGGGCGCGGGACCCCCTGCGGGTCGAACCCATACGCGTCCTCGGCGGCGGCGAGGTCACGGGCGTCCTCGGCGGCCTGCTCGAGCAGGTCCACGTAGCCCTCCACCATGGTCTCCGCGCTGAACCGGCAGGCCCACGCGCGCACGCGTCCCCGGTCCTTGCGGCGGGCGTGACGGATCGAGACCGCGAGCTCCTGCGCCGTGTGGTGCACGGCCAGTGCGCCGGCCTGCGGGGCGACGATCTCCCCCATCGCGCCGCTGAGCAGCGCGGCCACCGGCACGCCGAGCGCCATGGCCTCGACCACGGCGAGCCCGAACGGCTCGGCCCACAGGGGGGTGGCCAGGAAGACCTCGCCCGTGGCGAGCATGTGCGGCAGCGCGTGATGGTCGAGGTGGCCGTGGTAGACGGTGTCCGGGCCGAGCCGCGGCACGACCTCCCGGGCGTGGTATTCCTCGTCCGAGATCGGCCCGGCGAAGTGCAGCTCCATGCCCGCGATCCGGGCGGCGTCGATCGCCACGTGCAGGCCCTTCTCCGCCGTGATCCGGCCCGACCACACGGCGCGGCCGCGCACGGGGACGGCGTCGGAGACCCAGTGGTGCAGCTCGATCCCGTTGGGCACCACGTCCACGCGCGGCAGCCGGTGCTGCCAGGCCAGCGCGTTCGACGCGGACACCGAGGCCCACCGGTGGTGGTCGGGAGCCGTCCAGCCCGGGGCGTCGACGACGGCCAGCACCTCCGCCAGCGTGGCCGGCGTGTGCAGGACGGTGACCACGGGGCGGGCGCGCAGCAGCTCGAGCGGCGCCGGGGAGAGGGAGTTGTTCAGGACGGCGTCGGAGTCGTCGTCGAGGATCAGCGCGCAGGCCCGGCGGGCGGCCGCCTCGCGCACGCGGGCGCCCGCGCGGCCCGGGCCGGCGCCCTCGGCGGGCAGCACGGCGACGACGTCGCCCGGCAGCCGGGTGCCCTCCCGCGCGTAGACGGTGACGTCGTGGCCCCGGCGCACGAGGTGCTCCACGGTCATGGCCGTGTGCATCTCCAGCCCGCCCTCGTAGGGCGAACGGATGGGGTGGAGCATGTGGGTGAGCACGCTGATGCGCATCGGCGTCCCCTTCCCGGCCCGGGCCGGGCCGAACGGCCCCGTGCGGGGCGGCAGAAGCGCGACTGACCTGCGGTGAGACGGCCGCATCACGTCCGCGCTGACGTACCCCGGCACTGTAGACACCCGGGGGGTCCCCCCGGAAGCGCCGACCCCCTCCCGGGTGAGGGCGGGGAAGGCGCACACGCCCCCGTCACGAGAAAGTCCCGGCCCGCGACCACGAGGATCGCGGACCGGGACGGTCCGTGGAGCTAAGGGGAATTGAACCCCTGACCTTTTCATTGCGAACGAAACGCTCTACCAACTGAGCTATAGCCCCAGGTCATGCCCTCCCGCAGGAGCGCACCGGACCATCATACGCCCGACGCCCCCGATCCTCCAATCCGGCGACTCCGCGCGGCGACCACGCCGAGCACCACCCCCGCCAGGTCCGCGACGACGTCCACCGGGTCCCCCGTCCGCAGCGGCACCCACGCGTGCTGCACGAGCTCACTCACCGGCGCGTGCACCGCGAACGGCAGGGCCCACCACGCGCTCCGCCCCCGCCCCACGGCGAGGAACGCGGGCAGCGCGAACACGGCCACGTGGATCGCCTTGTCCAGTCCCGGCACGGTGAACCCGGCCTCCGGCACCTGCTCGCCCGGCAGGTACAGCACCACCAGCTGCACCGCGACGGCGACGGCCAGCGCCGCCGCCAGGGCGCGGCGCCGTCGTGGGGAAGCGGGGGCGGAGGGAGCGGCCGGGGAGCCGGAAGGAACGGTCATCCGCCCATTCTGTCCGGCTTCTGCGCCGGGCACTCATGGTCCCCGCCCTGCTGAAAAGGCTCTATGTTTTTGCCATTTCTGCGCCGATCATGTGATGATCGCGCCATCCGGGTGGGCTCGTTCCGCCAGGATGCCGGTGTTGACAGCGCCGCCCAGGGCCGAGGGACCGCGATGGCTTGAGCAGAGAGCTCGCCGTTCGTGGACTCGGGACCCGGCGGGATGCCCTCCACCTCCCCGGCCCCCTGGCCGCGACGTGATCGGTACGCCACCCTCCGCCCTGCGGAGCCGTGCCCTGACCGGACCGCGCCGGGGGACCGGGACGTCCACAGTCACTCGTGCGAAAGGAAGTCCGATGCCGCCCTCCCAGGACGCAGCATCCCTGACCCAGCTCGGCGTGATCGGGGTGATCCTGCTCGTCGCGCTGTTCTACGGCGGGACCATGATCATGTCCGTGGCCATCTCCAAGAAGAAGGAGAACGCCGACGCCTACATGACGGCCGGCAATCAGATCGGCTTCGGCGTGTCCGCCGCCTCCATGACGGCCACCTGGATCTGGGCCGCCTCCATGTACGCCTCCGTGACCGCCGGCTACACGTACGGCGTCTCCGGCCCCCTCCACTACGGCCTCTGGGGCGCCCTGATGATCCTGTTCATCTACCCGTTCGGCCGCCGCATCCGCGCGGTCGCGCCGCGCGCCCACACCCTCGCCGAGGTGATGTACGCCCGGCACGGCCGCTCGTCGCAGCTCATGCTGGCCGGTTCCAACGTGCTCGGCTCCGTCATCTCCCTGACCTCCAACTTCATCGCCGGCGGCGCCCTGATCTCCCTGCTGTCCCCGCTGTCCTTCGGCGCGGGCATCCTGATCGTGGCCGCGGGCGTGCTGCTGTACACCCTGTGGTCCGGCTTCCGCGCCTCCGTGCTCACCGACTTCGCCCAGGTGATGGCCATGCTCGGCGCGACCGTCATCATCATCCCCGCCGTGTTCTTCGCCGCGGGCGGCCCGGGCATGTTCCAGGCCGGCGTCGAGGCCGGCCACGTCACGGCCCAGCAGCAGAGCTTCTTCTCCTCCGAGGCGTTCATGAACCAGGGGGCGCCGTACATCGCCGCCGTGCTGGCCTACGCGATCGGCAACCAGACCATCGCCCAGCGCCTCTTCGCCGTGCGTGAGGACCTCATCAAGCCCACCTTCATCACGGCCACCCTCGGCTACGGCGGCACCGTGATCGGCGTCGGCATGCTCGGCGTCATGGCGCTCTACCTGGGCGTCGAGCCGCTCGACGGCGACGTCAACAACCTCCTGCCACAGATGGTCGCCGACCACCTGCCGCTGGCGCTCGTGGCCCTGGCGTTCCTGATGATCATCGGCTCGCTGTCCTCCACCGCCGACTCGGACCTGTCCGCCCTCTCGTCGATCGTGATGACGGACGTCTACGGCCAGTCGGTCGGCCGCCAGAACGCCGACCCGAAGACCATGCTGCTGATCGGCCGCATCACCATGATCGTGGCGACGGCGGCGGCCCTGTACTTCGCCACCGCCAAGTTCGACATCCTCGACCTGCTGGTCTTCGTGGGCGCCCTGTGGGGCTGCCTCGTGTTCCCCGTGATCGCGTCCTTCTACTGGGGCAGGATCACCAACGTCGCGTTCACGGCGTCCGTGCTCGCCGCGCTGGCCGTGTTCCTGCCCGTGCGCTTCGAGTGGATCCCGCTCGAGGGCGCCTGGGCGTTCGTGGTGGAGACCCTCGCGATCCTCGGCGTGGGCGTCGTGCTGGGCATCATGTGCTTCGGCTTCTTCGGCCTGCGTCCGGCGGTCGTGGTCGGCGCGATCGCCTCGGTCGTGATGCTGTTCCTCGGCTACGGCTTCCTGCGGGACTACGCCACCCTCACGGGCTCGCTCGTGGCCTACGCCGTGTCCTTCCTCGTCTGCTGGGGGCTCTCCGTCCGCTCCGGCCAGGACTTCGACTTCGACCGGATCGCGCGCGTGACCGGCGACTTCGACCCCGCGACCGAGGACCTGCCGCAGGTCGAGCGTGCCTCGGCCTCCGTGTCCTGATCCCTCCGTCCCCCGACTCGCAAGGAGCATCCGCATGACCGTCGGTCTGACCCTGTACGTCCTGATGTGGCCCGTCCTCGTGCTGGCCGTCCTCGTCGCGATCGCCCGCGGCTTCGTCGCCGACTGGGCCGCGGCCCGCCGCCAGGGCCGCTCGATCATCTGAGGCCTCCGCCGGGGGCGGTCCGTGACCCTGGTGGTCCTCGCCCTCGACACGGTCTTCCGCCTGACGCCCGCCGAGACCTCGGCCGCCATCCCGGGCATCGCCGGGCTCGAACACTTGCTCGTGACCGCCGGTCTCGCGCTGCTGTTCGTCGCCCTGTACGGCGGCGTGCGGGAGCGTCAGGCCCACCTCGAGACGGGCCGCGCCGGCGGCGCCGTCGTCGAGGGGGCCTGACCCGCTCGATCCCCTGCTATACCGCGCCCGCGTCAGCGAGCGCGGTCGAGCAGGATCACGTCCAGGCGGCGCGGCCCGTGCACGCCTTCGACGCGCTCGAGCTCGATGTCGCTCGTGGCCGAGGGACCGGAGATCATGGTGATCGGCGCCGTCGCCTCCACGCGGGCCAGCGCCTCCGGGAAGAGCTCCACCACGGAGTCCAGCGGCACGATGCACACGTGGTGGTCCGGGACCAGGGTGATCGCCCGGCGGCCCTCGTCCGGGCGGCCGCTGAGGAAGATCGTCCCGGTCTCCGCGCAGGAGACCGTCGAGGACGTCACCACCGCGTCCACCTCGTTCAGCGCGTCCACGCTGAGGGGCTCGCGCTCGCCGTCGTGGGCGCCGCGGACCGCGGCCCGCTCCCCCGTGTGGCCCACCGCGGGCTCCGTGATGCGCTCCCGGCCGGCCCCGCGCGAGTCCGCGGGGAGCCAGTCCGGCTCCAGACCGGCCGGCACCACGTACCGGGCGTCCGGGCCGAGCAGCTCGGCGATGGCCGCGGCCACCGTCTCCTCGGTCTCGTCCCGCACGGAGGCGCGGTAGTCGATCAGCCGGTCACGCAGCATCTCCACCACCTCGGCCCGGTCCCGGGAGGAGGTCCGCCGGTAGGTGCGCTGCACCGGGTCCGCGACCGGGCCGTCCGCCGTCGCCTCGCGGATGCGCCGCAGGATCTCGGCCTTCGCCTCGCTCATCGTCCGTCCTCCTCGACGTGCTCGTCCTCCTGGCGGTCCAGCCCTGCGACGCCGTCCAGGGCGGTCCGGTGCTCGGTCTCATCCTTGTGGCGGGCCCACCAGTTGCGGAAGGACTCCCGCGGGGGCGCCGGCACGTCACGCTCGTCGGTCCAGCCGCCGGCGATGCCCGGCAGCCAGCCGAGCACCCGGTCCGGCCCGGCCGCGACCCGGCCCAACCCCAGGCCCCGCTCGGCCAGCGACATGCGCCGACCCGAGGACATCACCACGGAGGCGCCCTTCATCGCCACGTCCATCTGCGAGGGCGTGACGGACTCCACCGCCGTCTTGGCGCGGGCCAGGGGGCCGCCGGCGGCGTCCTTCTCCGTGCGCAGGGCCTTCCGGGCGGCGTGGGTGGCCTGCACGTCCTCGTCCCGGAGGTGGATGAGGATCGAGGGGATGTCGATGGCCACGGGGCACACGTCGTAGCACGCGCCGCACAGCGTGGAGGCGTAGGGCAGGGTGCCGTTCTCCCCCGCGTCCACACCGGTGAGCTGCGGGGAGAGGATCGCGCCGATCGGGCCCGGGTAGACCGAGCCGTAGGCGTGGCCGCCGGTCTGCTCGTACACGGGGCACACGTTCATGCACGCCGAGCAGCGGATGCAGTGCAGCGCGGAACGGCCCTTCGGGTCGGACAGCACGGCGGAGCGGCCGTTGTCCAGCAGGACCAGGTGGAACTCCTGGGGACCGTCGCCCTCGGTGACGCCCGTCCACATGGAGGTGTACGGGTTCATCCGCTCGCCCGTGGACGAGCGCGGCAGCAGCTGCAGGAACACCTCGAGGTCCTCGAAGGTGGGCACGAGCTTCTCGATGCCCATCACGGTGATCAGCGTCTCCGGCAGGGTCAGGCACATGCGGCCGTTGCCCTCCGACTCGACGACGGAGAGCGTGCCCGTCTCGGCGACGCCGAAGTTCGCCCCGGAGATCGCCACCTTCGTGCTCAGGAACTTCTCGCGCAGGTGCCGGCGTGCGGCCTCGGCCAGGTCGGCCGGCTCGGAGGTGAGGCTCTCGTCCGTCTCCGGCATCTCCCGGAGGAAGATGTCCCGGATCTCCCGGCGGTTGCGGTGGATCGCCGGGACGAGGATGTGGCTGGGCCGGTCGTGGCCGAGCTGGACGATGAGCTCGGCCAGGTCCGTCTCGACGGCGGCCACACCGGCATGCTCGAGCGCGGCGTCCAGGCCGATCTCCTGGGTGGCCATGGACTTGACCTTGATCACCTCGTCCACGCCCTTGGCGGTGACGAGCTCCGTGATGATGCGGTTGGCCTCGGCCGCGTCCCGGGCCCAGTGCACGACGCCGCCGCGCGCGGTGACCTCGGACTCGAGCCGTTCGAGGAGCGCGGGCAGGTCCGCCATGACGGACTGCTTCAGCGCGGAGCCGGCGGCGCGCAGCTCCTGCCAGTCCGGCAGCTCCTCGACGACGCCGGCACGCTTGGCACGGATGGTGTGGGTGGCCCGGCGGATGTTGGCGCGCATCTGGTCGTTCCCCAGCTGCTCGCGGGCAGACTCGGGGAACGGGGTCTTCAGCAGGACCTCGCCCTCGCCGTGGACGGGGCGGACGGTGGGCATTCCCAGGCGCACGCGGGTGGGTGCGGTGCTCATCGGCGGGCCTCCTCGACACGGGCGGACGGTCCGCGGCGGACGCCGGCGGACGTGGGGATGGACAGTTCGACGGGGCCGTCGACCTCGAGCGGGTTCTCCCGGGTGGCCGCGAGGATCTCGGCGAGGTGGACGGTGCGCAGCGGGCGGCCGTCCTGACCGCGCGCCTCTCGACGGTGCATGGCCCCGTCCAGGTGGAGCAGACAGGAGGCGTCGCCGCCCGTGCAGAGGGAGGCGCCGGACGCGGTGACCTTCTCGATCTTCTCCTCCGCGATGGCGGCGGAGACGTCCGGGTTCTTCAGGGAGAAGGTGCCGCCGAAGCCGCAGCACTCCTCGGCGTCCGGCAGCGGGCGCAGATCGATGTCCGCGACGGTGCGCAGCAGGTCCTCCTGACGCGAGCCCAGGCGCAGCAGGCGCATGCCGTGGCAGGAGGGGTGGTAGGTCACGGTGTGCGGGAACCAGGAGCCGAGCTGGGCCGCGGCGTCCGTCACCCCGAGGACGTCCGTGAGCAGCTGGGACAGCTCGAGGGTGCGGGAGGCGACGACCTCGGCGTCGCGGGCCAGCCCCTCGTCCCCGCCGGAGCGGGCGACGTCCGGCTGCTGGTGGCCGAGCGAGGCCACGCAGGAGGCGGAGGGGGCGACGGCGAGGTCGTAGTCGGCCTTCATGAAGGTGCGGACGTGGTTGCGCACGACGGGGAGGGCGTCCTCCATGTATCCGCTGTTGACGTGCATCTGCGAGCAGCAGACCTGGCCGGGCGGGAAGACCACCTCATGGCCGAGCCGCTCGAGGATGCGGACGGTGGCGAGGGCCACCTTGGGGTACATCGCGTCCACGATGCATGTGGCGAACAGGGCGATTCTCATGCCGGTCTCCGTTCCGGACGGGGCGCCTGGGGCGCCGTGCGGTGCGGCAGCACACGGGTGCCGTAGTGGTCAGACCATATCATGCCAGCCGCTTGCGAGGTGACCGCCCTCACAGTACGCTCCTTGGTCTGACCACAGTGGTCCGACCATCACCGGCCCGACCGGATCCCGCCCCGTCCCCTCGCCCACCGGGAGACCCCCGTGCACACCTTCACCCCCACCCCCGATGCCGCCGGCAGCGTCGCGCTCTCCGCCGCGCTCGGCGTCCTGCCCCTGCTGACGTTCTTCGCCACCCTCCTCGGTCTGCGCCTCAAGGCCTGGCAGTCGGGCCTCGCCGCCCTCGTGGTGGCCCTGCTCGTGGCCGTGCTGGGCTTCCACATGCCGGCCCACCTGGCGGCGCTGGCCGCCGCCCAGGGAGCGACCTTCGGCCTGTTCCCGATCGTCTGGATCGTCGTGATGGCGCTGTGGTTCTACCAGGTCACCGTGCTCTCCGGGCGATTCGACGACATGCGCGCGATCTTCGACTCGCTCGGCGGCGGAGACATCCGCATCCAGGCCGTGCTCATCGCGTTCTGCTTCGGCGGCCTGCTCGAGGCCCTCGCCGGCTTCGGCGCCCCCGTGGCCATCACGGCCACCATGGTGCTCGGCCTGGGTGTGCCCCCGCTGCGGGCGGCCACCGCCGTGCTGCTGGCGAACACCGCGCCCGTGGCCTTCGGCGCCGTGGGCACCCCCATCACCACCGCCGGCACGCTCACCGGCATCCCCGCCTCGCACATCGGCGCGATCGTCGGCCACCAGGCCCCGTTCGTGGCCGTGTTCGTGCCGTTCCTGCTCGTGTTCATCATCGACGGGCTGCGCGGCGTGCGGCAGACGTGGCCGGCACTGATCGTGATCGGCGCGAGCTTCGCCGTCGCCATCTGGCTGGCCTCGACCTACTTCTCCTACGAGCTCACCGACGTCGTGGCCTCCCTGGTCTCCCTCGCCGCCGCCGTCCTGCTGCTGCGCTTCTGGCGGCCGCGGGGCGCCGAGGAGGCCCGCCAGCGCCTCGACGCCCCCGCCCGCGCGGCGGCGCAGGACCTCACCCCCGGCCGGATCTTCATGGCCGTGCTGCCCTACATCGTGGTCGTGGCCGTGTTCGCCCTGGCCAAGCTGGTCCCCTCGATCACCGCGGCCCTGAACGCCGCCACCGCCAAGATCCCGTGGCCCGGGCTCGACGGGCACCTCGTCGACGCCTCCGGCGCGCCCCTGGCGAGCACCGTGTACAAGTTCGAGTGGCTGGCCTCCCCCGGCACGCTGCTGCTGATCGCCGGCCTGATCATGGCCGTGGTCTACTCCCGGTTCGACCACGACGGCCGGTTCCCGCTCTCGGTGGGGAACGCGCTCGCCGAGATCGGCCGCTGCTTCGCCCGCATGCGCTGGTCCGCCCTGACGATCGTGATCGTGCTCTCCCTGGCCTACGTCATGAACTTCTCGGGCCAGACGGTCGCCATGGGCACGTGGGTGGCCGGCCTGGGCGCGGCCTTCGTGTTCCTGTCCCCGGTGCTCGGCTGGCTCGGCACCGCCGTGACCGGTTCGGACACCTCCGCGAACGCGCTGTTCTCCACCCTGCAGCAGACCGCCGCCACGAACATCGGCGCCGATCCGGCCCTGCTGGTGGCCGCCAACACCTCCGGCGGCGTCGTGGGCAAGATGATCTCCCCGCAGTCCCTGGCGATCGCCGCGACGGCGGTCGGCATGGAGGGCCGGGAGTCCGAGATCCTGCGCCGCGTGGTGGTGTGGTCGCTCGTGCTCCTGCTGGCGGTGTGCACGCTCGTGTACCTGCAGTCCAACGTGCTGGCGTGGATGCTGCCGGCGGCGGGCTGACCGCCTGCACCACCCGAGCGGGGCGGCGTCCGTCGGTAGGATGGACGGTCGCCGCCCCGCCCCCTCGGGTCGCCGCCCCGCCCCCTCGGAAGGTCCGTCCATGACCGCTGCCCCCGCCTACACCATCGTGCTCGACTGGCTCGAGGCCGAGCTGCGCTCCGGCGCCGTGGTCGTGGGGGACAAGCTGCCCGGCGAACGCACCCTGGCCGAACGCTTCGGGATCTCCCGGGCGTCCGTGCGGGAGGCCACCCGGATGCTCGAGGCCATGGGCCTGATCCGCGCCAGCGCCGGCTCCGGGCCGAACTCGGGGGCCGTCGTCGTCTCCGAGCCGTCCGCGGCGCTGGGCTGGGCGCTGCGCCTGCACATCGCCACCCGGTCCCTGCCGATGGCCGACGTCGTCGCCGCGCGCGTGCTCCTCGAGACCGATGCGGCGCAGGCGGCCGCCGCCACCTCCGGCGACCCCGAGAGCGTCGCCGTCCTGGCCGAGGTGGAAACCCTGCTGGACCGGATGGACGACCCCGCGCTGCCGGAAGAGGACTTCCACCTGCTCGACACCGAGTTCCATGTGCGGCTGGCCACCCTGGGCGGGAACGTCGTGACGGCGATGATGCTGGACTCCCTGCGCCAGGCGACCATCGGCTACGTGACCGAGACCGTGGCCGGGCTGTCCGACTGGCCCGCCGTGCGCGCCGGCCTGCAGGCCGACCATCGGCGGATCCTCGCCGCCTCCGCCGCCGGGGACGGCCGGGCGGCCGCGCAGGAGCTGCGGGAGCACGTCCTCGGCTTCGCCGCCCTCGCCCAGGCCGGCAGGGTGCCCGCCGGCGGCTGAGCCGGCGAAGGGTCCGGCGCGCGCGGGGTCCCGCCGGACGGACGGCTCCGGCGGTTCAGGCGGTGAGGCCGTGCACCAGGGCGCCCACGCCCACGGCGGTCAGCGAGCCCAGCGCACAGCAGAACTCCACGAGCATGCCCATGCCCATGGCCGTGAGCGCGCCGATCGAGCTGCTCAGGGCGGCCCGGGCGTCCCGGGTGCGGGCCCACTGGGAGGCGAACAGGCCGACGGCGAAGCCGAGGAACAGACCCACCACCGGGATCACGAAGAACCCGACGGCGGCGCCGGCCACCCCCCACAGGATCGGGCCGCGGGTGACGCGTTCACGTCGCAGCCGTCGGCCGGTCAGCACCGCGGACGCGCTCAGCCCCGCCACGGCGAGACCGGCCGCGATGACGCCGAACGTCCAGGACGCGGGGGAGCCCAGCAGCGCGGCCCAGCCGAGAGCCGTCACGAGGTTGAGCAGCGAGCCGGGCAGGACGGGGTACACGGTGCCCACCAGCCCCACCAGGAGCAGGAGCACGGCCACGAGGGAGATCAGCGCGGGAGTCACCGCACCAGTATGACGGGACGGGCACCGCGGTGACGTATGCATGGGCGATCGCGCAGCGGCCCCCGCGCCCTCGCTGGAACGTGCCGGATGGGCTAGATTCGCCGCATGTTGGTCGCCGTGCCCACCGAAGTGAAGAACAACGAGTTCCGTGTGGCCCTGACGCAGGGCGGGGTCCAGGAGCTGGTGCGAGCGGGCCACCAGGTCCTCGTGCAGTCGGGGGCCGGCGCCGGCTCCGGCGCCTCGGACCAGGACTACCGCGACGCCGGCGCCGAGCTGGTCGACGACGTCGACGAGCTCTGGGAGCGCGCCGAGCTGGTCCTCAAGGTCAAGGAGCCGCAGCCGGAGGAGTACGGTCGCCTGCGCCGCGGCCAGGTCCTCTTCACCTATCTGCACCTGGCCGCCTCCCCCGCGTGCACGCGGGCGATCCTGGACGCCGGCACGACGGCGATCGCCTACGAGACGGTCACCCGCGGCCGCTCCCTGCCGCTGCTGGCCCCCATGAGCCAGGTGGCCGGCCGCCTGGCCCCCGCCGCGGGCGCCTACCACCTCCTCCAGCCGCAGGGCGGCTCGGGCGTGCTGATGGGCGGCGTGCCCGGCACCCGCCGCGCCCGGGTGGCCGTGATCGGCGGAGGGGTGGCCGGCGAGGCGGCGGCCGTGATCGCCGCGGGCATGGGCGCGGACGTGACCGTCCTGGACATCTCCCTCGAGCGGCTCGCGCAGCTGGACGCCGTCCACCAGGGCCGGATCCGCACGCTGGCCTCGTCCCACCTGAACATCGGTGAGACCGTGGCGGACGCGGACCTCGTGATCGGCTCCGTGCTGATCCCCGGCGCCGCGGCCCCGAAGCTGGTGACCGCCGAGATGGTGGAGTCCATGCGGCCCGGCTCGGTGCTGGTGGACATCGCGATCGACCAGGGCGGCTGCTTCGAGAACTCGCGGGCCACCACCCACCAGGACCCGACGTACCTCGTGGGGGACAAGATCTACTACTGCGTCTCCAACATGCCCGGCGCCGTGCCCCAGACCTCCACCTCGGCCCTGACCAACGCGACGCTGCCCTGCATCAAGCGCATCGCCGACCTCGGATGGCGTGCGGCGCTGGCCGCGGACGAGGGCTTCGCCGGCGGCCTCAACGCCCACGACGGCGCGCTCACCCTGCCCTCCGTCGCCACGGCCGTGGCCGACGAGCTCGGCCTGGACCCCCAGAAGGACGTCCGCGTCACCTCCGAGGTGCTCGCGGAGGCCTGAGCCCCGCGCCCGTCGCGCGCGGGGCCGGCCGGCCGCTCAGAGCCCCGCGAGGAACGCCCGGTGGAACGACCAGTCGCCGGTCACCTCAGGGTGGAAGGCCGTGGCGAGCAGGTGGCCCTGCCGCACGGCCACGGGCAGCCGCGCGTCGCCGTCGAGCCCCGGTTCCGCCGCGGGCACGGACAGACGCGACGTCGGCACGCTCGCCAGGACCTCGACGCCCTCCCCCGCCTGGAGGACGGCGGGGGCGCGGATGAACACGGCGTGCACCGGCTCCGCCGCGACCGCGGGGACGTCCAGGTCCTCCTCGAACGAGTCGACCTGCGCGCCGAAGGCGTTGCGCCGCACGGCCACGTCCAGCACGCCGAGCCCGCCCTGATCCGGCGCCGGGTTGCGGATCTCCCGGGCCAGCATGATCAGCCCCGCGCACGTGCCGTAGGCGGGCAGGCCGTCGCGGAGGGCGGCGATGAGCGGGTCCTTCAGCCCCATGATCCGGGCGAGGCGGTCCATCACGGAGGACTCGCCGCCGGGCAGCACGATGCCGTCCAGACCCTCGAGGTCCGCGGGGCGGCGCACCGGGCGCGTGCGCGCGCCGAGGGCCTCGAGCACGTGCACGTGCTCCCGCACGTCGCCCTGGAGGGCGAACACGCCGACGGTCTTCTGTGGACTCACCAGCCGCGCTCGGCCAGGCGGTGCGGGGCGGGCAGGTCGCCCACGTTGATGCCCACCATGGCCTCGCCCAGGCCGCGGGAGGCCTCGGCGACCGCCATCGGGTCGTCGAACTGGGCGGTGGCCTTGACGATGGCGCGGGCGCGCTCGGCCGGGTTGCCGGACTTGAAGATGCCGGAGCCCACGAACACGCCGTCGGCGCCCATCTGCATCATCAGGGCCGCGTCGGCCGGGGTGGCCACACCGCCGGCGGTGAACATCACGACGGGCAGGGTGCCGGTCTCGGCGACCTCGCGCACCAGCTCGTACGGCGCCCGCAGCTCCTTCGCGGCCACGTACAGCTCATCCTGGGCCAGGCCCTGGAGCTGGGCGATCTCCTTGCGGATGGTGCGGATGTGCTTCACGGCCTCGGAGACGTCGCCGGTGCCGGCCTCGCCCTTGGACCGGATCATGGCCGCACCCTCGGTGATGCGGCGCAGGGCCTCGCCGAGGTTGGTGGCGCCGCACACGAAGGGCACGTCGAAGTCCCACTTGTCGATGTGGTTCACGTAATCCGCCGGGGAGAGCACCTCGGACTCGTCGATGAAGTCCACCTTGAGCGCCTGCAGCACCTGGGCCTCCACGAAGTGGCCGATGCGCGCCTTGGCCATCACGGGGATGGACACCGCCTCGACGATGCCGTCGATCAGGTCGGGGTCGGACATGCGGGCCACGCCGCCCTGGGCGCGGATGTCGGCCGGGACCCGCTCGAGCGCCATGACGGCCACGGCGCCGGCATCCTCGGCGATGCGCGCCTGCTCCGCGTTGACGACGTCCATGATCACGCCGCCCTTCATCATGTCCGCCAGGCCGCGCTTGACGCGGGTCGTGCCGGTGCCGCGGGCGCCGTCGTCGGCGGCGGAGGCGGTGGAGGCGGAGAAGCTGCGGGCGCGCTCGTCGCTCATGGTGGTCCTTCCGAAGGGGTGGCGGCCCCGGCCGCGGGGCGGCTGGCCGGGGCGAAGACGCGGTCAACTCTAGTCCCCCGGCGGCGAAGCCCGGCCCGCGTCACGGACGACGACGTCACCCGGCCCCGTGCCGGCGCAGCGTGCGGCGTCGGCGCCACACGACGAACGCAGCCACGGCCGCGAGAATCAGCACGAGGGCGAGGACACCCCGGCCCTCTCCGAGCGCCGCGCCGATGACGGCCCACACCACGGCCATCCCGACGGTCCCGTACACCACGCCCCACAGGAACGTGCCGAGCGCGGCCGCCGGCAGGAACCGGCGCCAGGGCATGCGGGCGACGCCGGCGGAGCCGATCACCGCCGTCTGGATGCCCACCGTGAGGTAGCAGAACGGGATGGCCCACACCCCGTGGCGCTGGATGAAGCGCTGGGCCCGGACATAGACGGGCCCCTCCATCACGCGGGCGAACCAGCGGGTCCGCTCGACGCCGGAGGCCAGCCCCCGCCCGAGCGAGAACACGATCAGGGTGCGCAGGATCGCCAGCATCCAGAAGAACCCGATGGACCACAGCAGCGGCAGCCCGTCGATCCACGCCATCATGGGCGGAGCCACCCGTCGGTGCGGGGACTCATGCGCGCGCCCCGGCCGTGCTCACGCGTTCCAGAGCCCGTACGAGTCCGCGAGGTCCGCGATCTTCTGGGCGCGCAGCACGCGGGGCAGGTACGAACCGTCGCCGACGGCGGCGCCCTGAGCATGCTTCTCGAGCAGGTCGCGGGCCCACGCGAGCTCGTCCTCGGACGGGGACATCGCCCGGTTGACCCAGTCCACCTGATCCCGGTTCAGGACGAGGCGGCCGGTCATGCCCATCGAGGCGGTGACGGCGCTGGAGTCGACGACCGCGTCCTCACCGTCCGCGTTGCCGGGCGGTCCGTCGATCGCCCCGGGCAGACCGCCCACGCGGGAGGCGATCACCATGCGGGAGCGGGCGTAGGCCATGGCCAGCGGGTCCTCGCCGACGCCGACGTCCTTGCGGAAGTCGTTCACGCCGAAGGCGAGACGGAACGTGCCCGGCGCCTTGGCCACGGCCGTGGCGTTCTCGATGCCCAGGGCGGACTCCAGCAGGGCGATCACCGGGGTGCCGGCGCGCAGCCGCATGGCGGTGAACGTGACCTGCTCCGGCTCCTCGGTCTCGGCCAGCACGACGCCGCGCACGCCGTCGAGGCCCGCGAGCGCCTCGAGGTCCCGCTGCCAGTGGTCCGTGGAGGTCGCGGAGATGCGCACCCACGCCGTCATGCCGCCGGAGAGGGCGTCCACGACGTGCTGGCGGGCCGCGTCCTTCTGCTCCTCCGGCACGGCGGCCTCGAGGTCGAAGATGACGGAGTCGGCCTCGGAGGCCAGGGCGGGGGCGAACGCGTCGGGGGTGGCCGCGTTGACCAGCAGCCAGGAGCGGCTGAGCTTGGCGGGCAGGGCGGCGGCGCGACGGTTCCTCACGGGCATGGCCTCCAGCCTAGCCCGCCGCGGCCGTCCGCCCGCGGGCCCCTTCCCACCCGTGGGAGGCCTCACATCCGCTCGCGGCGGGCGAGGCGGACGGCCGTAGCATGGAGAGGCCGTCGGCCCGTCCGACACCGCCGAGCCCCGACCGCCAGGAGTACCCGATGCGCCCGCCCTCCCCTTCCCGCGCCCTGCGGCTCACGGGTGCCGTGGCCGCCGTGTGCCTGCTGGCCGGCTGCGCGGTCGACCCCGGCCTGGCCGAGGACTCGGCGTCCGACGACGGCGTGCCCCTGCCCGCGACGGAGGGGTATCAGCCGCTGACGGTCTACCTCGCCGTCGCGGAGGCGGAGGCGGTCCCGGGGACGAGCGGCCGGCCCTTCGGCTGCGGCGACCTGCTGGTGCCCGTGCAGACCGTGCCGACGGACACCGAGGACGAGGCGGACGCCGCCCTGGACTTCCTGTTCGCGGATGAGCAGGGCTGGCACGGCGACCCGTCGCTGTGGAACGCCGTGTTCGACGCGCGCGAGACCCTCACCCCGACCGGGCACCGCCGCGAGGGCGACGTGGAGATCTTCACCTTCACCGGCGCCGTGACGCCGGAGGACGACTGCACGGCCGAGCGGATCCGCGCCCAGCTGCAGGCGACCGCCGCCGCCTTCACGTCAGCGGGACAGGTCCGGCTCGAGGTGGACGGCCGGGACCTCGACGACGTGCTGGGGCTCGAGCCGCTCCGCCTCGGCGAGTCCGTGGACGTCCCGCAGGGGGAGCCCACGCCGAGTGGGGAGCCGAGCGACGGATCCGGCGAGCAGACGTGGGCGCCGGAGGGCGAGTCGTCGGGGGACACGTGGGCTCCGGCCGAGCCCTCGGACGACACGTGGGCGCCGGCCGAGGAGTCGTCCTGGGGTCCCGCCGAGCCGACCCAGGGCACGTGGTCCCCCGCCCAGGAGCCGAGCACCCCCTGACCGGGCGACCCGCCGTCGTCGCCCGTCATCGGGCCTGCATCGTCGGCCGCGTCGTGCTATAGGGTGCCGAGCGTGCGGAACCTCCGAGATCACCTGTCCCAGCGCGCCGTCGGCGTGAAGCAGTCCGCGGTCCGCGACGTCTTCGACATCGCGATGGACCCGAACCTCGTCTCGCTCGCGGGCGGGAACCCGTGGCTCGCCGACCTGCCCCTCGACGAGCTGGGCCGGATCGCCTCCGACCTGATGACCCGGTTCGGCACGGAGTCCCTGCAGTACGGCCCGGGCCAGGGCACCGAGGAGATGCGTGCCGCCGCGACCGCCGTGATGGCCGCCGACGGCATCCCGGACGCGGATCCCGACCTCGTGGTCATCACCCCCGGCTCGCAGGCCGCGATCGACACCGCCTGCCGGGCGTTCGCGAACCCGGGCGACGTTGTCGTGGTGGAGGACCCCACATTCGTGGGCGCGTTGACCACCTTCACCACCTGGCAGCTCGAGGCCGTGGCCACGGGCACCGACGACCACGGCCTGGTGCCCGCGGCCCTCGACGAGACCCTGACCCGCCTGGCCGCCGAGGGCCGCCGCGTGGCCTTCCTCTACACGATCCCCTCGTTCGCGAACCCCTCGGGCGCCCTCCTGCCCCCGGGCCGCCGCGCCGAGGTGGGCGCGATCTGCGAGAAGCACGGCGTGCTCATCGTGGAGGACAACCCGTACGGGCAGATCGCATTCGACGGCGAGCCCGTCGCCCCGATCGCCGCCGACCACCGGGACAACGTGGTCCACCTCGGCACGATGTCCAAGATCTTCTCCCCGGGCGTGCGCATCGGCTGGGCGCTCGTGCCGGCCGCGCTCAAGCGCGAGTTCTACCTGTGCGCGGAGTCGGCCTACATCCACGCGTCCACGTACTCGCAGATGCTCTCCACCGCCTTCGTCACGCAGCTGGACTGGCAGGGCCACGTCCGCCACGTGACCGGGCTGTACCGCGAGCGGGCCGCGGCGCTCGTGGACGCGGTGCGTGAGCACTGGGACCCGGCGGTCGAGTTCATCACCCCGCAGGGCGGCTTCTTCCTGTGGGCCACCCTGCCAGCCGGGGTGGACACCCTCGAGGTGATGCACCGCGGCATCGAGGCGGGCGCGGTGTTCGTGCCGGGGGCGGCCTTCACCCCCGTCGAGGGCACACACTCCACCCTGCGCCTGGCGTACTCGTTCGTGGAGGCCGAGAAGCTCGTGGAGGGCGTGCGGCGCCTGGCCCCCGCGGTGAACGAGTCGATCGCACGGGCCCGCTGAGCCGCGGCGGGCGGATCGGGACGCTATGGCACGTACCGCACCGGGCTAATCCCCCGCTGCGCGCCGTTCGAGCCTGTTCCGCGCGCTCTCCTCGTCGAATCGGATGTTTGGACCGGAATCCGGGCCAAATTGCGGTCCAAACATCCGACTCGAGGGAAGCAACGACGAGGCGCGGGCCCTGCAATGACGACTTGCGGCCCCCACGTTGTCGTGCGCCGGGTAGGGTGGCCCGGCGCATGGACATTCGGGGTCACAGGGACGGACACCGCACATTCTAGGGGTCAACACGACAACAGAATCACTCCACCGGGCGCAGCCGTAGGGCGTCCATGCCGCCGTCAACGGCCAGTGTCACACCCACCGTGGAGAGGTTCCGAGGGTCGGCCAGGTACAGCACGGCGTTGGCCACCTCTTCGGCGGAGACGAGGCGGCCATGAGGCTGCCGTGCTTCCAGAGCGTTCCGCTCTGCGGCCGGGTCGTCGGCGGCGTCAAGCAGCCGTCCGATCCACGGGGTGTCGGCAGTGCCGGGGGCTACGCAGTTCACCCGGATCCCATCGCGCACGTGATCTGCCGCCATGGCCCGGGTCATCGCGGCGACGGCACCCTTCGTGGCCGAGTAGAGCACCCGGTCGGGCAGGCCGACGGTTGAGGCGATCGACGCGGTGTTGGTGATGCTGGCGCCCTCAACTCTGCGCAGGTGCGGCAGAGCGGCCGCTGCCACGCGAGCCATACCGACCACGTTGATGTCCCAAGCGCGGATCCACTCCGCATCGTCGTTGGCCTGGACGTTCCCCTGGGAGCCGATCCCGGCGTTGTTCACCACGATGTCCAGTCGCCCAAAGCGCTCTACCACGGCTGCCACCGCCTCCTCCACGGAGGCACGGTCGGAGACATCGGTGCGGATCCAGTGATGGGGGGTGTCGTTCTCTGTCAAATCCAGCACAGCCACCTGGGCGCCTTCAGCGCCCAAGGCGTCGGCGATGGCGGCTCCGATACCGGAGGCCCCTCCGGTCACGAGCGCGACGCGGTCGGTGAATCGTGCGATCATCACTGCTCCTTCCAGGAGGTGAACTGCTGTTCCTGGACGCCCAGGCCCTCGATCTCGAGGCGGACGGTGTCACCGGGTGCCAGGTAGGGGAAGCGGCCTGAGAAGGCGACTCCCTCAGGGGTGCCGGTGGAGATCACGTCTCCCGGCTCCAACTGCATGTACTGGGAGAGATCCTGAACCAGAGTGGCGCAGTCGAAGATCATGTCCGAGGTGCGGGAGTCCTGGCGGGGCTCGCCGTTAACCCAGGAGCGGATGGCCACGTCGGACGGGTCGAACTCATCCGGGGTCACAATATAGGGACCCAACGGCATGTAACCGGGCAGACACTTGCCCTTGGACCACTGCCCACCGGAGACCTCCATCTGGTAAGTACGCTCGGAGAGGTCGTTGGCCAGCACGTAGCCTCCGATGCACTCACGGGCATCCTCCATAGATTGGAGGGCAAAGGCCTGGCGTCCGACGACAATGCAGAGCTCGACCTCCCAATCGGTCTTGACCGAGCCCGTGGGAATGGCGACCGGGTCGTGGGGGCCGGCGACTGTGTTGGGAGTCTTGAAGAAGACGATGGGGTGCTGCGGCGGCTCGGCGCCAGACTCCGCGGCGTGGGCGGCGTAGTTCTGACCAATGCAGATCACCGAACACGGTGCCACGACGGGGCTGCCGTAGCGGGCGTCATCCGCAGACTCCAGCGGGGTCAGCCTGCCGTCCTCGACGGCCCGGCGGATGCGGGCGACACCGTCTTCCGCCCAGAACTTTGGGGTGAAGTCCCCGAAGCTGCTCACGTCATAACGGGCGCCGGCGATCTCTGCGACGGGGGTCTCGGCGCCGATCGCTCCGATGCGGTATAGCTTCATGCGTGGTTCTCCTCGGTCGTGGTCGAAGGGGTGATGGGCAGAGTGCTCAGGCGTCGGCGGGCAACAGGCCGTCGCGGTGGAGCTGGTCCCAGAAGGCCTCGGGGACGGCCGTTCCGGCGCGGTGCAAGTTGGAGGTCACGTGGTCGGCGGTGCGCATTCCGACGGTCACGTTGACCACGGCTGGATGGCGGAGAGGGAACTGCAGGGCCGCCGTCGGCAGGTCGATGCCGTACCCCTCGGCGATCCGGGCCAGTGTCCGGGCCCGCTCCAGGACCTCGCGAGGCGCGGGCCCGTACTCGTACCAGACGCCGTCCTTCGGCCACGGGGAGGCAAGCACCCCCGAGTTGAACACGCTGACGGCCACGACGCCGACGCCCTGATCGAGGCAGCGGCCCATCAAGCCGACCTGATCCTGCTCCAGCAGGGTATGGCGCCCGGATACCATGAGCAGGTCCGGGGTGGATTCGTCCACGAACCGACGCAGGACGGCGGCGTCCTTGGACCCCACGCCCCAAGCGCTGAACAGTCCTTCCTGCCGCATTCGTTCCAGCTCCGGGGCACCGGAGGCCAGGGCAATGTCGGTCTGGTCCTCGGTCTCCTCCGGGTCGTGGATCCACAAGATATCCACACGGTCAAGGCCCAGCCGCTTCAGTGATTCCTCGAGACTCCGACGCATGCCGGCCCCGGTGTAGTCGCGCTCGCGGTACAGGTCGCCGGCGACCGCGAAGCCGTTGTCCAGATCGGTCTCGGTGGGCCAAGGGTGGGGGCGTAGCAGCCTCCCCACCTTGGTGGAGAGTATGTACTCCTCCCGTGGCAGGTCGCCGAGACGCTGGCCGAGGCGCCGTTCCGAGAGGCCGAGGCCGTAGTGGGGTGCAGTGTCGAAGTACCGAAGGCCGGCCTCCCACGCGCTCTCCATCACAGCGTCGACCTGCTCCTCAGTGGTGGCCTGGCCCAGATTCCCGAACTGTGCCGTGCCGACGCCCAGGCGGTCGAAGGCCCCGACACCGGTCTCGCCCAGGAGCTCGGCGATACGTCGCCGGGGCTCCCCGGCAAACGGGGTACCGTTGATCTCCCGATCATTCATAGGTGTGCTCCTCGGCATCGGCGGTAGGTGTCGGTTGCCGTCTCGGCTTCGACCTGACGCAGCTCATCGGGCGTCAGAAGGTGTTCAAGCACCTCGTGTGCGCGAGCCATCCAGCCGCGGGGGTCCTGGCTGACAGGGGCATCCGTGCCAACCATGCACCGTTCGGGGCCGAACAGCTCCAGCGCCGTCTCCAGCAGCGGCGCGGTGTGCTCGTCCAGCAGCGCGGCGGAATGTTCGGGGTCCGCGGCGGCCAGATCGGCCTCAGCCGGCAACCCGGACAACTTGACCCTCACTTGTCCGTGCGCCGCCACGGCGGTTAGATCCTCACGCCACGCCTTCAGTCCCGCTGAGTCGGCCAGCGGCGGTTTGCCCAGGTGATCGAGGACCACACGCTGTCCGTCCATGCGGCCGAGCAGGTCCGCGCAATGGCGCAGCTGGTGCGATCGGACGCACACGTCCACGGCGAGCTCGGTATCCCGGAGCGCGACCAGGGCGGTGAACGCGGCCTCCAGCTCGGCGTCCGAGCGGTCCTGGAGGACCTGGCGGACGCCCACCACACCCTCGGTCCGGGCTAGTTGTAAGAGGTCATGACGTTGTTGACTCGGGCCGGTGCCAACGAGGCCGGCGGGGCGTCCCCGCAGGAGGTATGAGGCCGATGGTAGTTGTAGTGGTTCACCCACACTGCCAACGCCTCACGCCGGGCCGTCTCTGAGGTATACGGGCGGGCGTAGAGGACCTCGTCCACCATCAGCCGGTTGTAGCGTTCGACCTTCCCGTTATGGCGGGGCGTGTAGGGCCGGATCCGGTGGTGCCGGCCCCCGAGCGAGACCACCTTCGCGGTGAAGTCCACGGCCCGGTAGTTGTTGCCGTTGTCCGTGATCACCCTGTCGATCCGGATGCCGTGGGCGGCGAAGAACGCCCGCGCCCGGCAGAAGAAGCTCACGGTCGTAGCTGCCCGCTCATCGGGCAAGGCTTCGGTGTAGGCCAGGCGGGTGAACCCGTCGATCGCCGAGTGCAGGTAGGTGTAGCCGACCCGTCGGCCAGGCCCGCGCTTGGCTGCTCGCGCGTTCTCGGAGTCCCGGCCGTGAGCACGCCAGCCGCCCCCGTCAGGGATGCGCCCGATCTTCTTCACGTCCAGGTGCACCATGTGCCCCGGGCCGCGGGCGGTGATCTTCTGCGGTCGTTGGCGCAGGTCCTCACCCGTGGGCGCGAGGTCTGGCAACCGGGAGATGCCCAGCCGGTGCAGCCACCTGCCCACCGTTCGGAGGCACACCCGGTGGCCTTCAGAGACGAGGTGGTGATGGATGCGGCGGGCTGACCACTTCTCCCTGCGACGCAGGGTCTGGATCTGGGCCACCACCTCGGGGTCGAGCTGGGCGGGAGAGCGTCGTGGCCGGCAGGAGCGGTCCTGCAGTCCTGCCTCGCCCTCGGCGCGGTAGCGGGCCACCCAGGTGGCCACCGTGGGGCGGCTGACGCGGAACTCGGCGGCGACATGGGCTTGGGGGATCCCGTCGTTCAGGTGGCGGTGGACCATCCTGAGACGGCCGGTGGGGGTCAGGGGTGCGTTAGCGTGGGTCATGAGCGGGCTCTTTCCAGCGGATGGGTTGTTGAGGAACTTCCATCCTGCCGGGCGGGGCCCGCTCGTCTCATCTCAGCCCGGCCCTCGTGCCAAGAACCTCATGACCCACAACAGCTAGTACGCCCAGGCGTTCTTCGGCGCCGCGGTGCAAAAGGTCGACTCCGGCCACCACCCCCAGCACCTCGGGGCGGCTGCGCCATAGGCCCAGGAGCCAGTCGGTCTCCTGCACCGGGTCGGCCGCGTCGGCCTCCACCAGGATGCAGGCGGCCCGAGCCTCCGGGATGTCAGCGCGCGCGGGCAGGCCCGCCCGTCGGATCCAAGGGATGTCCACCTCGGCGGTGTCCCACACGTGCAGGTGGGCATCCACCACGCGGTTCGAGGCGGCCTTCGACAGCTCAATCACGGCACTCCGATGGTCAATAACAGGTTCGAATAGGGGCGGGTCTCGCCGGAGACGACCACCATGCTCACGTCCTCGGCGGCGGTGGCCTCGTAGAACGCGAACCGCTCCATTGAGGACAACGCCACCTCCTGGCCGCCGCCGTGGCGATAGTCGGCCAGGTCCTCACGCATCTCAAGCACTGAGGGAGAGTCCCCGCCGTCGGCGTCGGACATGGATACGGCAGCTTCGAGGTCTACCGTGACGGCCACAGCGCGGAGGATCTCGCGGGCGGAGACTGTCCCCGGTGTCAGGTTGAGGAACACCCGACGGGCCCCAGGCCTTACGGCAGTGTCCTGGGGGAACAGGGCGTCAGCGATCAGCACCTTCGTCCCGTGCCCGGCCGCCGCCAGGGCGCTGAGGAGCTCCGGATGCAGAAGCCCGCCCCGGATCATGCTTCGACCGCCGTTCGACGGGCCGCCCATTCGGTGCCGTGCGGGTAGGCCCAGTCCCGAATAGTCTCCGTCCTGATCTCGGATGAGTAACCCGGCTGGGACGGCAGGACGTAGGCGCCGTTGCGGACCAAGCAAGGATCCACGAAGTGCTCATGCAGGTGGTCCACGAACTCCGCGACTCGGCCCTCGACCTCACCGGAGACGGCCACATAATCGATCATGATCAGGTGGCTGACCAGCTCGCACAGCCCCACGCCGCCGGCGTGAGGGCAAACAGGTTTGCCGAATTTCTTGGCCATGAGCAGCACCGGCAGGATCTCGTTGATCGAGGCCAGGCGGCAGGAGTCGATTTGGACATAGTCCACGGCGTCGGCTTGTAGCAACTGTTTGAACAGGACGCGGTTCATACCGTGCTCGCCGGTGGCCACACCAATGCCTAGAGGACGCACCGCCTCGGCGATCTCTTTATGACCCAGGACGTCATCCGGGCTGGTGGGCTCCTCGATCCACAGCAGACCGTGGTCGGAGAGCGCCGTGACCTTCTCGATGGCCTCCGGGACGTCCCAGATCTGGTTGGCGTCGATCATCAGATGCACGTCCGGGCCGATGGCCTTCCTGGCAACGGACAGGCGGCGCTGGTCTTCATCTATGTCCAGGCCGACCTTAAGCTTGACGTGCTGGAAGCCCTGGTCGACGGCCTCCTTCGCCAGGCGGGCCAATTTCTCGTCCGAGTAACCCAGCCAGCCAGCGGAAGTCGTGTAGCAGGGAAAGCCACGGGACTCGAGTTCCGCGATTCGCTCGGCGTGCTGCGGACGTTGCTCGGCGAGCAGGGCCACAGCCTCGTCGCGAGTCAGCACGTCTGAGAGATAGCTGAGGTCGAACGCGTCCACGAGGCGCTCAGGGTCCATCTCAGCGATGTACTTCCATAGTGGCTGACCAGCATGGCGGGCAGCCATGTCCCAGACGGCGTTAAGCACGGCGGCGCGGGCGAGGTGAACCACGCCCTTGTCCGGGCCTAGCCAGCGCAGCTGGGAATCCTCAGCTATGCACCGGTAGACCGCTCCAGGGTCGTCGGCGAGGGCGACGGCGTCGCGGCCGATCCAGTCGGCCGTCATCTCTTCCATGACAGATAGGCATATGTCGTTGCCCCGGCCGATGGTGAACGTGAAGCCGCAGCCGTAGAGAGCATCGTCGCTAGTGTTGATGCGCAGGTACGCGGCGGAGTAGTCGGCGTCCTTGTTTACGGCGTCCGAGCCGTCTGCGGACTCTGAGGTGGGGAACCTCAGGTCCACGAAGTCTATCGACGTGATGACACTCATAGCTAGTTCTCCAATTCATCGGATGTATGGGACACTACCGCCCTCGCGTGCGAGAATCCAGAGGCACGGAGGACCCGTCGTCGAGCAGGAGGTCAGTTGAGCGTTCAGGAGTCCGGCCAGGGGGGTGCGGTCCCGGACGCGCCACCGGCCCGCGCCGCCCGTCATCTGACCGTGGTTCATGCGGTACAGGAGATGATCCGCTGCGGTGAACTCGGACCCGGCGACCGGCTACCGATCGAGTCGACGCTAGCCGAGCGGCTCGACATCTCCCGCAATACCCTGCGTGAAGGCGTGCGCGCCCTGGTTGCCATGGGCATCTTGGAGACCCGCCAGGGGTCCGGCACCACCGTCACCCCACTGACCCCGGAGCTGCTGCTGGGCCCCCTGACCTTCTGGGTCGATATCCAGGAGGACCGCACCACCGGCGACCTGCACACGGTGCGACGCGCACTGGAAGTCGAGTCCGCCGCCCTGGCCGCACGTCGCCGCACTCCTGCGGATATCACCGCGCTCCGGGCGATCCTGAGGAAGGCGGAGCCGGCCATCCGGTCCCGCGACCACGAGGCCGCCATGAAGGCCGACCTGGAGTTTCACGCCATGCTGGCAAGGTCGGGTGGCAATACCATTCTGTCAGCGCTGCTCGACTCCCTGTCTCAGCCCACCCTTCGAGTGCGCATGTGGCAGTCCCTGCACCGCAGCGAGCGCCTCGACGCGACGCACCAGGAGCATCTGAGCATCCTGGACGCGGTGGCGGCCGGCGACGTCCAGTTCGCCTCTAGCGCCATGCACACCCACCTGACCCAGGTCACGATGGCCCTCGACGCCAACGAGGCGAACAACGACCACCCTTGATCTCAAGCATTATCATCCCCGACGCGGCGACGCCCGCGCAGCCACCGAGACGACTCTGCGGGCGTCGCTGTCAAGCCTCCCCGACCGCCGGGCCGAGCTGGCGGGGCGAGGATCAGGCGGTCTGCTCTCGGGCGGGCTCCCCCTCCACGGAGGGGCGCTCGGCACCGCCCTTCAGGGTGTAGAGCGCGAAGGCGACGATAGCGGCGAAACCGCCCACCACGATCAAGAATGAAACCGGCACCGAGGTGGCATCCAACAGGGCGCCCTGGAGCGGCGGCACCACAGCGCCTCCGATAATCGCCATCACCAGACCGGCCGCGCCCCACTTTACATCCGCGCCCACGCCCTGCAGGGAGACGGCATAGATGGTGGGAAACAGCAGCGCGAAGCAACCCGAGAGAAGGACCACGGCAATCATGCCTACGATATTGGCCGACACCACAGCGACGATGCTCAGTCCCAGACCGATGACAGTCATCAGCAACATGAGCTTGCGCGGATCGAAGCGACCCATCAGGACGACCATGGCGAAGCGGCCCACGAGGAAGATCAGCACCGAGGCCTGCAGCCACTTGCCAGCATCGGTGTTGTCCAGGCCGACGACCTGGGTGCCGTAGTGGATAATGAACGTCCACACGCAGGTCTGGACAGCGATGTTGAAGAATTGAGCGATGACACCGAAACGGTACAGGCGGTTGCTGATCAGGCGTGAGAATACGGTGCCGGGAAGGTTCTCTGCAGCCGGGGCCATTGGATGATTCATGCCCACAAGTTTCTCGTTTTTTGGCACCTTCACCAGGGCAATCGCAACGGCAATAATCAGGTATAGCGTGGCCAGTCCGAGGTAGGGCCCCATGACGGCCTGAAGCTCACCCGACTGCATCTGGCGAAGGGCGTCCGGTCCCATGGCCGCCCGCTGCTCAACCGTGGCCTCGGAAATGAACGGCAGGATGGCGACGCCGGCGATCATTACGCCCAGGTTCGAACCGACCGGATTGAAGGCCTGGGCAAAGTTCAGGCGCCGGGTAGCGGTGGACTCAGGGCCCATGGCCATCACATATGGGTTGGCCGAGGTCTCGAGTATCGAAAGGCCCGCCGCAAGCGTGAAGAGCGCCGCCAAGAACCAGCCGTAGGTCATCAGGCTGGCCGCAGGAAAGAAGAGGTATCCACCCACGGCGGCCAGTCCCAACCCGATCAGTACGCCACCCTTGTAACCCAGGCGTGCATTAAGCCAGGCCGCCGGGATCGCCAGCATGAAGTAGGCGCCGTAGTAGGCGAACTGCACGAGTGAGGACTGGAACGCACTCATAGAGAACACGGAGCCGAAAACCGCGACGAGCGGGTCCGTCATATTTCCGGCCAGGCCCCATGCGGCGAAGCACAGGACGATGACGGCGAAAGGCAGGATCATGCCTGGATAGAGGAAGCGGTCCCGTCCGCATCCCGGGGCACCCCCGCGACCCTGAGTGGCAGTGCTGGTGACACGGCTCATAGCTGGTCTCCTGTAGTCCCTGCAAAGCGCAGACTGATAGATCGGATGAATCTGCTGGTCAGAGTACGCTTCAAGGTGGTGACTTACAACACATAGAATCTTCCGGGATCCGACCATCACGGTCGCTGTGCCCTAGGGGAACTCCGAAGCCTGAACCTAGGGCACCTCGACAGGCGGGGCAGGCAAGCGGTCGGAAATCGTATACGGTCGCGAGTGAGCGGTATCGCAACCGCATGCCCGCCCTCCGCTAGCAGGAAGTAGGTGTCCCTGAGGTGGCCTCCACGTCCGAGCAGATCACCCCCCAGCCCGTCGACTTCACCGTCCGGGAGAACCGGCCGGGCAAGGTGCTCGCCGTTCACCTGAACTACCCCTCCCGCATCGCCCAGCGGGGCCGGTCCCCGCAGACCCCCGGCTACTTCCTCAAGGCCGGCACCTCCATCGCCCGCAGCGGCGACACGATCGAGCGCCCCGCCGGCACCGAGCTGCTCGCCTACGAGGGCGAGATCGCGCTGATCATCGGCCGCACCGCCCGGCGCGTCAGCCCGGAGGAGGGCTGGTCGCACGTCTCCGGCATCACTGCCGCCAACGACTGGGGCCTCTACGACCTCCGCCACGCGGACAAGGGCTCCAACGTCAAGAACAAGTCCGGCGACGGCTACACCCCGCTCGGCCCCGCGGTGATCTCCGCCGCGGGCCTGGACCCGGCCGCCCTGCGCGTGCGCACCTGGGTCAACGGCGAGATCGTCCAGGACGACACCACCGAGGGCCTCGTCTTCCCGTTCGGCCGGCTCGTGGCCGACCTCTCGCAGCTCATGACGCTCGAGGAGGGCGACGTCATCCTCACCGGCACCCCCGCCGGGTCCTCCGTGGCCCAGCCGGGCGACGTCGTCGAGGTGGAGGTGGACGCCCCCAGCGCCCCCGGCGCACCGACCACCGGCCGCTTGGTGACGACGGTCGTCGACTCGGAGCACTCCCTGGCCCCGTTCGGCGCGCAGCCGCAGGTGGACGACGTGCAGCGCGAGGAGGCCTGGGGCTCCCGCGAGGCCGCCGGTCTGGGCCCGCAGGCCGCGGCGCCGTCGTCGTCCGCGGTGGACGAGAACGGCCACTGGGTCGCGAGCGCCCCGCAGCCGGACCGCTCCCTGCTGACCCCCGAGCTGCGCGCCAAGATCGACGCCATCGCGGTGGCCACCCTCACCGCCCAGCTGCAGAAGCGCGGCGTCCAGAACGCGACCATCGACGGCCCGCGCCCGATCCACCGGGGTCGGCGCGTCCTCGGCTACGCCAAGACCCTGCGCTACATCCCCAAGCGCGAGGACCTGGCCAAGGAGTTCGGCGGCGGCTTCAACGCCCAGAAGCGGGCCATCGACTCGGTGCAGCCGGACGACGTGGTGGTCATGGAGGCCCGTGGCGAGCACGGCACCGGCACCCTCGGGGACGTCCTGGCCCTGCGCGCCCAGGTGAACGGCGCGAACGCCGTGATCACGGACGGCGGCATCCGCGACTCCGCCGCCGTCGCCGAGGTCGGCCTCCAGGTGTACGCCGGCGCCACGCACCCGGCGGTGCTGGGCCGCCGTCACATCCCGTGGGAGGTCGGCGGCACCATCGCCTGCGGCGGCACCACCGTGCAGCCCGGCGACATCATCGTCGGCGACGACGACGGTGTGGTGGTCATCCCGCCGTCCCTGCTCCAGGAGGTCGTGGACGACGCCTACGAGCAGGAGCTCCAGGACGCCTGGGCGTACGAGCAGGTCAAGGCCGGCTACCCGGTGGACGGGATGTTCCCCCCGAACGCCGAGTGGAAGGCCAAGTTCGCCGAGTACCGCAAGACCCTGCCGGACGCCCCGGCCCCGGAGGGCGACGCCTGAGCATGCGCCGCACGGACATCGGAACGGTCGGCCTCGCAGGCGCCCCCGTCTCCAAGGCGGACCGCGCCTACCAGGCGATCCTCGAGGGGATCCGGGACCAGCGCCACGAGCCGGGCGACCGGCTGGTGCTGTCCCAGATCGCCGCGGAGCTGGGCATGTCCGTGGTGCCCGTGCGGGAGGCGATCCGCCGCCTGCAGTCCGAGAAGCTGGTGGCCTACGAGCGCAACGTGGGCGCCACCGTGGTGGGCATCGACCCGGTCGAGTACCGCCACACCATGGAGACGCTGGCGCTGGTGGAGGGGTTCTCCACCGCCCAGTGCGCCCCGCACGTGACCGCCGAGGACCTCGCGGCGGCCCGCGAGGTGAACGCGACCATGCGCGCGATGACGGAGTCGGAGACGGCCTGGGACCCGGTGACGTTCACCGAGCTCAACCGCCGCTTCCACTCGATCCTGTTCGAGCATCACCAGAACGAGCACGTGCACGACCTGGTGCACCGCGGCTGGAACCGCCTGGCCGCGCTGCGCTCCTCCACGTTCGCGTACGTGCCCGGCCGGGCGGTGGCCTCCGTGGACGAGCACGAGCACCTGCTGCGCCTGATCGAGGACGGGGCGCGCTTCGAGGAGATCGAGGCCGCCGCCCGCGCCCACCGCCTGAACACCCTGCGCGCCTACCTGGAGCACAGCGCCGAGCCGTCCGCGTGACCGCCGGCCGGACCGGCGCCGACGTCGTCGGCGCCAGACCCCGACCATCCGCCCCCGAAGCACTCAGCGAAAGAGACACCATGACGGAGAAGACCAGCATCGAGGCCCGCACGCCCGAGGGCCTGCCCGACGTCCTGCGCCACTACATCGACGGCGAGTTCGTCGACTCGATCGACGGCGACACCTTCGAGGTGCTCGACCCGGTGACCAACGAGCCGTACCTGACGGCCGCCTCCGGCAAGGCCGCGGACATCGACCGCGCCGTCGCCGCCGCGAAGCGGGCCTTCGAGTCCGGCGAATGGTCCCAGGCCCTGCCGCGCCAGCGCTCCCGCGTGCTGCACAGGATCGCGGACATCATGGAGACCCGCGGCGACCAGCTGGCCGCCATGGAGTGCTTCGACACCGGCCTGCCGATCAAGCAGGCGAGGGGCCAGGCCGCGCGCGCCGCCGAGAACTTCCGCTTCTTCGCGGACCTGATCGTGGCCCAGCACGACGACACCTTCAAGGTGCCGGGCCGCCAGATCAACTACGTGAACCGCAAGCCGATCGGCGTCGCCGGCCTGATCACCCCGTGGAACACCCCGTTCATGCTGGAGTCCTGGAAGCTGGCCCCGGCCATCGCCACCGGCAACTCGGTGGTCCTGAAGCCGGCGGAGTTCACCCCGCTCTCGGCCTCCCTGTGGGGCGGGATCTTCGAGGAGGCCGGCCTGCCGAAGGGCGTGTTCAACATGGTGCACGGCTTCGGTGAGGAGGGCTACGCGGGCGACCCGCTCGTGAAGCACCCGGACGTGCCGCTGATCTCCTTCACCGGCGAGTCCCGCACCGGCCAGATCATCTTCGCCAACGCCGCCCCGCACCTGAAGGGCCTGTCCATGGAGCTCGGCGGCAAGTCCCCGGCCGTGGTGTTCGAGGATGCGGACCTGGACGCGGCGATCGACGCGACCATCTTCGGCGTGTTCTCCCTGAACGGCGAGCGCTGCACCGCAGGCTCCCGCATCCTGGTCCAGCGTTCCGTCTACGACGAGTTCGTGGAGCGCTACGCCGCCCAGGCCTCCCGCGTGAAGGTCGGCCTGCCGGACGACGAGACCACCGAGGTCGGCGCCATCGTGCACCCGGAGCACTTCGAGAAGGTCATGTCCTACGTGGAGATCGGCAAGACCGAGGCCCGCCTGGTGGCCGGCGGCGGCCGCCCGGAGGGCTTCCCCGAGGGCAACTTCGTGCAGCCCACCGTGTTCGCGGACGTGGCCCCGGACGCCCGGATCTTCCAGGAGGAGATCTTCGGCCCGGTCGTGGCCATCACCCCCTTCGACACGGAGGAGGAGGCCCTCGAGCTGGCCAACAACACCAAGTACGGCCTCGCGGCGTACATCTGGACGAACGACCTCAAGCGCGCCCACAACGTCGCGCAGAACGTGGAGGCCGGCATGGTGTGGCTGAACTCCAACAATGTGCGGGACCTGCGCACCCCGTTCGGCGGGGTGAAGGCCTCCGGCCTGGGCCACGAGGGCGGCTACCGCTCGATCGACTTCTACACCGATCAGCAGGCCGTGCACATCAACCTCGGCGAGGTCCACAACCCGGTGTTCGGCAAGCAGGAGCAGGCCGCGGCGAAGATCGACGGCTGACCCGCACTGACCGGTGACCACGACGGCGCCCGCACCGTCCCCGCGACGGTGCGGGCGCCGTCGTCGTGGTGGGGCCGCGCCGGGTCTCTCCCCCGGCCCACCCGACGCGGGTTGAGTTGTCGCGGGTGCGGGCGCCCCGGACCCGCGACAACTCACCCCGCGTTCCTCGACGGCCTTCCCGTCGGCCGCCCGGATCGTATACGATCGAGTGAGCGACCGTGTCCCAGGCCACAGCGCACCGCCATCACCAAGGAGCACCGATGACCAACCTCGAGAGCCGCCAGAAGACCTCCTCCGGCTTCTTCGTCACGAAGGAAGCCCCCATCGACCCGGAGAACCCCCTCCCCACCCCGACGTCCGAGGTGCCGGACATCCTGCGCTGCGCCTCGATGGAGCTCGTGGTCACGGACCTCGCCGCCTCCCGCGAGTTCTACGTGGACGTGCTCGGCCTCGTGGTCACCGAGGAGGACGAGGAGACCGTCTACCTGCGCTCCATGGAGGAGTTCATCCACCACAACCTGGTGCTGCGCCAGGGCGAGACCGCCGCCGTGGCCGCGTTCTCCTACCGCGTGCGCACCCCCGAGGACCTGGACAAGGCGGTCGCCTTCTACGAGGAGCTGGGCTGCCGTGTCGAGCGCCGGAGGGACGGCTTCGTCAAGGGCGTCGGCGACTCCGTGCGCGTCGAGGACCCGCTGGGCTTCCCCTACGAGTTCTTCCACGACGTCGAGCACGTGGAGCGCCTGGCCTGGCGCTATGACCTCTACACCCCGGGCGCCCTGGTCCGCCTGGACCACTTCAATCAGGTGACCCCGGATGTGCCGCGCGCCGCCCGCTACATGCAGGACCTGGGCTTCCGCATCACCGAAGACATCCAGGACGAGAACGGCACCGTCTACGCCGCGTGGATGCGCCGCAAGCCCACCGTGCACGACACCGCCATGACCGGCGGCGACGGCCCCCGGATGCACCACGTGTGCTTCGCCACGCACGAGAAGCACAACATCCTGGCGATCTGCGACAAGCTCGGCGCCCTGCGCATGTCCGACCACATCGAGCGCGGCCCGGGACGCCACGGCGTCTCCAACGCGTTCTACCTCTACCTGCGCGACCCGGACGGCCACCGCGTGGAGGTCTACACCCAGGACTACTACACCGGCGACCCGGACAACCCCGTGGTCACCTGGGACGTGCACGACAACCAGCGTCGCGACTGGTGGGGCACCCCGGTCGTGCCGTCCTGGTACACCGACGCCTCCCGCGTACTGGACCTCGACGGCAACCTGCAGCCGCTGGTCTCCCGCACCGACGACTCGGAGATGGCCGTGACCATCGGCGCCGACGGCTTCTCCTACACCCGCGAGGGGCAGGGCGAGGAGTCCATGCCGGAGTGGAAGCAGGGCGAGTACAAGCTCGGCAACCAGCTCTGACGGCACTGCCGGGCGCCGCTTCGGGACACCACGACGACGGCGGGCACCCAACGCAGGTGCCCGCCGTCGGCGTCCGCCCTCCCTGCCATCCTCCGCGTCTCCCCGCCCCACGCCGTTCGAGGCGGAAAATCCACCTCATTCGAGCCGGGAGGGCCAGTTTGAGCTCGATTTCCCGCCTCAAAGCGTGGGGAGCAGGGGTGTCCCGCCTCGCAGACGGGCGTCGGGGGGCTGGCCTGGCTCACGGTGCACCGCCGCAAGCCCGGGCTGGGCATCGGGACGCGCGCCCCGGACTGATCCGGGGCGGTGACAGGATGGCGACGGGGCCGGGGGCCGAGCCGCGTAATCGTATACGATCAAGGCCAGGCCCCTGCCCGTCGTCGTGAAGGAGACCGCTGTGCTGGACCACGAGACCCACCTCAAGATCGCCGACGAGCTGCACCGCGCGGGCATCGACCGCGTGCCCGTGCCGCGGCTGACCGCGCGCTACCCGGAGATGGAGATCGAGGACTCGTACGCCATCCAGCGCATCTGGGCCGAGCGTCAGGTCGAGGCGGGCCGCCGCAAGGTGGGCCACAAGATCGGCCTGACCTCCAAGGCCATGCAGGACGCGACCGGGATCGACGAACCGGACTACGGCGTGATCTTCGACGACCAGGTGTTCGAGTCCGGCCACGTGTACGAGTGGAAGAAGTACACCCACCCCCGCATCGAGATGGAGCTGGCGTTCGTGCTGCGGGACGAGCTGCGCGGGCCCGGTCTGAACCTGATGGACGTGCTGCGCGCCACCGAGTACGTGGTGCCCGCGCTGGAGGTGCTGGACTCGCGCATCGAGATGGCCGGCCGCACCATCACGGACACCATCTCGGACAACGCCGCCCTGGGCTCCCTGGTGATCGGCGGCCGCCCCGTGGGCGTGCACGACGTGGACCTGCGCTGGGTCTCCGGCATCCTCTCCCGCAACGAGGAGATCATCGAGACCGGCGTGGCCGCGGGCGTGCTGAACCACCCGGCCAACGGCGTGCACTGGCTGGCCAACCGCATCGCCGGGCACGGAGACGCGCTCGAAGCCGGTGAGATCGTGCTCGCCGGCTCCTTCACCCGCCCGATGTGGGTGTACCAGGGCGACACCGTCTACGCCGACTACGGCCCGCTCGGCACCATCACCTGCCGCTTCGCCTGAGCCGGCCGCCGTCGTCGCCCCGCCCGCCTGCCCGCAACGCGGGTTGACCTATCACCAGTACGACCCCGCTCCACCCGCGACAACTCAACCCGCGTCGGGTGGAGGGCGCGGAGAACCCCGGAGGAACGTCCCATGCCCGTCCGCCACAACCCGCAGCCGCTGTTCCGCGACCTCTTCACGCCCGAGGCCGTCGCCGCCCGTGGGGGCCGCCCCGCCGCCGGCATGTTCCTCTCCTCCGGGGACCCGACGACGGCGGAGATCTGCGCCGGCGCGGGCCTCGACTACCTGCTCATCGACGCCGAGCATGCCCCGCTGACCCTGCAGGACGTCCTCACCCAGCTGCGCACGATCGCCGGCTACCGCGTGCCCACCCTGGTGCGCGTGCCGGCGCTGGACACCGTGGCCATCAAGCAGTTCCTGGACCTGGGCGCCCAGACGCTGCTGGTGCCCATGGTCGACGACGCCGCGATGGCCCGCCGCGCCGTGGCCGCCGCCCGCTACCCGGACGGCTCCGCCGAGGGCGGGGTGCGCGGCGTGGGCTCCGCCCTGGCACGCTCCGGCCGCTGGAACCGGATCCCCGGCTACCTGCCCGGCGCGGCGGACCACGTCTCCGTGATCGTGCAGATCGAGACGGCCGCCGGCGTGCGGAACGCGGACGAGATCGCGGCGGTGGACGGGATCGACGGCGTCTTCATCGGTCCCTCGGACCTCTCCGCGTCCCTGGGCCTGCTCGGCCAGCAGTCACATCCGGAGGTGGTGGCGGCGGTGGAGGAGGTCATCGCGAAGGTCAAGGCCGCCGGGAAGATCGTGGGCGTCAACGCGTTCGTGCCCGCGCAGGCCGACGCCTACGCCGCCGCCGGTGCGGACTACGTCAACGTGGGCGCCGACGTCGCCCTGCTGGCCCGCGCCGCCGAGGCCCTCGCCGACCGCTGGTGCCCGGCGCCGAGCGACGTCGCGGCCGGCGGGGAGGGCGCGCCCCGCGCGTCGTACTGACCTGGTCATCCCCTCACTTCGGGGCGCGAAATCCACCCCATGGACGTCCGATCCTGGCCCATGACGTGGATTTCCCGCCTCGAATGGCTCGGGGCCGGCGCCCCGGGGGACGTCACCGCCTCCTGCACAACCACGCCGGGCCCCCTCGTGCGTCCCCAGGCCCCCGCTCGTCCGTCTCGGGACGCGGAGCGACGGAGCACGCTCGCCGCATGCCCCGTCGTCCCGCCCCGCTGCCGCCGTCGATCGACCCCACCGCCTTCACGGTCGATGACGCGCGCCGGGCGGGTGTGACGTGGTCCCGACTGCAGTCCTCAGACCTGCGGCGGCTGCGCCACGGCATCTACGGGCCGGCCGGCCCTGCGGCGGTCTCCTTCCGTGAGTGGACGATGGATGAGATCCGCGCGTATCAGCGGCGCCATCCCGACGTCGTCGTCAGCCATGAGACCGCCGCGCGCCTGCACGGCCTGACCGTGCCCGCACGGCTGTTGGCCCCCGGTGCGGTGCACGTCAGCGTCGGCACCTCGGGCGGCCGGCCGGTCCAGGCGGGTCTGGTGCCCCACCGCATCGAGGTGCCGGAGGGACAGCGGATGACGCGGGGCGGCGTGCTTGTGACGACGCCGGCCCGCACCCTGTGGGACCTGTGCGCGGCACGGGCGGCGCTCACGGAGCGGGACGTCGTCGTCGCCGGTGACGCCCTGCTCTGCCCGCCGTGGCTGCCCGGCGGCGGACGCGGGGATCCCGCCTACACCCCGGAGGAGCTCGTCCGATCGCTGGCCGAACGGGGACGTTTCCAGGGGCGAGGACTGGCCCGGGCGGCGCTGGCGAGGATGCGCGTGGGGGCGGATTCGCCGCGCGAGACACGTCTGCGGCTGGCGCTCGTCGATGCCGGGCTGCCGGAGCCCGAGGTGCAGTGCCGGCTGGACCCGTCAGACCGCCGCGCTCCGACGGTCGACCTCGGGTATCGGCCGTGGCGCCTCGCGTTGCAATACGAGGGCGAGCACCACCGCACCGCCGAGCAGCAGGCCCGGGACGTGCTGCGCGACCGCTGGTGCGCCGACCGCGACTGGCTCTCGATCAAGGTCATGTGGGCCGACGCCCGGGACGACTACGCGGACGTCGTCGCCCGGGTGCGGCGCCGGGCGGCCGCGTTCGGTGGGTGACCCGGTGAGATCCACGGTCACCGCAGTCCGCCACGGCCCCCCGTTTCGAGGCGGGAAATCCAGGTCAAAGCGCTCTGGTCCACACCCGTGGGGTCGATTTCCCGCCTCGAAAGGACGGGTGCGGTGGGAGTCGGCCCGTGAACACCCGGCCTCCCCCACGTAGCGTGGCCCCATGACCACGTCCGCCCCCACCCTGAGCTCGCATTTCGCCGACACCTTCCCCGAGCTCGCCCTGCCCTGGCAGGCCCAGGCCACGGACGGCCCGCAGCTCGTCCTGCTCAACGCCGGCCTCGCGGCGGAGCTCGGCCTCGACGCCGAGTGGCTCGCCACCGACGACGGCGTCCGCTTCCTCACCGGCGAGCAGCCCGGCCCGGACGCACGGCCGGTCGCGCAGGCGTACGCGGGCCACCAGTTCGGCCACTACTCCCCCCGCCTGGGCGACGGGCGCGCCCTCCTCCTCGGCGAGCTCACGGCTCCGGACGGTCGGCTCCACGACCTGCATCTCAAGGGCTCCGGTCGCACGCCCTTCGCGCGCGGCACCGCCGACGGGCAGGCCGTGCTCGGCCCCATGCTCCGCGAGTACGTGGTCTCCGAGGCGATGCACGCCCTCGGCGTGCCGACCACGCGGGCGCTGGCCGTCGTCGCCACGGGCCACCCGGTCCGCCGCGAGACCGTGCTGCCAGGCGCGGTGCTGGCCCGGACGGCCGCGTCGCACCTGCGCGTCGGCACGGCCCAGTACGCCGCGGCCCTCCCCGAGCAGGCGCACCCCACGGAGGTGCTGCGCCGGATCGTCGACGAGGCCATCGCCCGCCACCACCCGCACGCCACCGACGCCGAGCACCCCGCGCTCGCGCTCTACGAGGCGGTGATCGCCGCGCAGGCCGAGCTCATCTCCCGCTGGATGCTCGTCGGCTTCGTGCACGGTGTGATGAACACGGACAACATGACCCTGTCCGGCGAGACCATCGACTACGGCCCCTGCGCGTTCATCGACGCCTTCGACCCGGCCGCGAGCTTCTCCTCGATCGACACCCAGGGCCGGTACGCGTACGGCAACCAGGGGCCCATCGCCGCGTGGAACCTCGCCCGGCTCGGCGAGGCCCTCGTGCCCGTGCTCGACGACGACCCCGACCGCGCCGTCGCACTCGCCCAGGAGGCGCTGGGCAGGTTCCACGGCGCCCATCTCGCGGCGTGGCGGGGCGGACTGCGGGACAAGCTCGGCCTCCCGGCATCGGTGGCGGAGGACGACGTCGCCGCGCTCACCGACCGCCTGTTCCCGTGGCTGGCCGCGGCGCGGACCGACTGGACCTCGTTCTGGGTGCGGCTGGCCGAGCACACGGCGGCGCCCGTGGACGACGACGCGGCGCGCACCGAAGCGGCACGACTCGTCCCCGGCGCCCCGGACCCCGCGGGGCTCGCCGCCTGGCTCGCGGACTGGCGGGCGATGGGTCCCGATCCGGCCCGCATGCGCGCGGTGAACCCCGTCTACATCCCGCGGAACCACCTGCTCGACGAGGCCCTGACGGCCGCGGAGGGCGGGGACCTCGCCCCGGTCCACCGGCTGCTCGAGGCCGTCACGGATCCCTTCACCCCGCGCCCCGGGTTCGAGCGGTACGCGGAGCCGGGTCCGGCGGACGGGGCCCCGTTCGTCACCTACTGCGGCACCTGACCGCTTTCGTTGACGAAACGGGCGCCCTCACCCCCGCGCCAGCGACTTCACCGGCACGGCCGGGTCCGCGAGCGCGGCAGGGTCCACCACGATCCCCCGGTCGATGATGCGCCGGGCGGCCTTGACGGTCATGGGGTCGTCAATCGACGCGGCCCCGCGCAGGGTCCCGTCCGCGGCCAGCGCGAAGCTCGCCACCACGACGCCGCGCACTTCGCGATCCACGATCCGCCCACCGGCCGGCACCGTCATGTCCCCCACGGCCTCCACGTGTGCGTCGTACCGGTCGGACCAGAACCACGGGGCGCCCGGGGCGTCCGCCTGCTCCCCCAGGAGCGCCGCCGCGGCGGCCGCACCGGACCGCAGGGCCGGCTCCCAGTGCCGCGACGGCGCCCACGCGGACTCCCGGGCGCGCGCGGCGTCACCCACGGCCAGGATCCCGGGCACGGCCGTGCGGCCCATCGCGTCCGTGAGCACGCCGTCGGCCACCTCCAGCCCGGCGTCCTCGGCGAGGGCGGTGTCCGGCACGGTGCCTCCGGCCAGCACCACGACGTCGGCGTCCACGGTCCGCCCGTCGTGGAGGTGGAGCCGGTGGGCGGCCGGCAGCGCGGCGCCGCCGTCGGCGTCCCGGTGCTCGATCCAGGCCGCCCGGCCGACCTCGACCGCGACGCCGTGCTCGGCGTGCATCCGGTGCAGGCGCGCGGCCAGCGCCGGCCCGACCGCCGCGCGAGCCGGGGCGTCCGTCCCGGTCACGAGCGTCACCGCGGCGAGCGAGCGACGCGCCGCGGCCGCAACCTCCGCTCCCGTGAAGCCGCCGCCCACGACCGCCACCTCGGCCCCGAACGTCAGGCGGTCGCGCAGGGCCTCGGCGTCGGAGCGGGTGCGCAGGGTGATCAGGTCCGGGTGGTCGGCGCCGGCGACGTCGAGGGCCCGGGGTCGCCCGCCCGTGGCGAGCACGACCGCGTCCGCCTCCAGGACCCGCCCGGAGGCCGTCTCCACCCGGTGGGGCGCGGGGCCGCCGTCGGGGTGGACGCCGCCCGGCACCACCCGGACCGCCTCGTCCTCCACCAGCTCCACCCCGTGCTCGGCGAACCACGTCGGCGGGGCGAGCAGCAGGCGGTGCGCGTCCGCGTCGCCGGTCAGGAACTCCTTGCTCAGGGGTGGCCGGTCATAGGGCACGCCCTGCGGGTCCACGAGGGAGATCCCGCCCGCGAAACCGCGGCGCCGCAGCTCGCGGACCACGGCGAAGCCCGCGACGCCGCCGCCCACCACGACGACCGAGCCGGGCACGCCCGCCGGGGCCTCGACGTCGTGGCTCATGCGCCGGGGACGAGGTAGAGCTGGCCCTCGCGCTCCTCGACGCGGTGCACGCCGACGCCCTTGGTGGCGGGCAGGCAGAGCGCCTCGCCGGTGCGCAGGCAGAACTGTGCGGCGTGCAGCGGGCACTCCACGCGGTCGTCCTCGAGCCAGCCCTCGGCCAGCGAGGCGTCCTCGTGGGTGCACGTGTCGTCGATCGCGTGGAACTCCCCCGCGTCCGTGTGGAACACCGCGACGTCGTCCCTCGTCCCCGCCGTCGCCGCCGGGACGACGATCGCCTCGCCCTCCGGGACGTCCGCCGCCGCGCCGATGTGGATCGGCTCCGCCATGGTCTGCCTCCTCTGGTTCCCGGGCCGAGCGGCCCGTGGTGGTCTCCCGTCACCGTATCCCCCGCGCGGACCCGACACCCCTCCGCTGTGTTCCGCCCCGGCGCCATGCCGTGCCCACCTGTGAATGGATGAACCGGACATCACGGGGGCGTGAAATGACCCGACAAGCCTCCGAAAGATGTTCCCGGGAATGGCCGATCACGCTACGATCACGACGGCTCTCCGGCCCTCATCCCGCCCTCACCACGTCACCGACCCGGGGAGGCGACACGGCCTGCGCCTGTCGTTCCTCGGGCACTCCACCTTCCGAAGGCATCCGCATGAAGATTCTCCCGCCGCGCTCCGCCGCGTCCCCCCGCCCGCTCGCGCCCGCCGTCGCGGTCGCCGCGCTCTCCGTCCTCGTCGGCGGCCTGCTCCCGCAGCAGCCGTCCGCGACCACGGAGGGCGCCCCCGACACACGCCCTCGCGACGACGCCGCCCGCGCCACGACCGCCGGCACGGCCGCGACCCCCGCGTCGGCCGCTCCCGTCGAGGGCGCCGGCGTCGCGACCGTCCCGCAGGAGGGCGAGAACCTCGTCCCGGCCGAGGAGGCTCCGGCCGGCGTCGTGCTCGGCGAGCCCGTGGTGGACCGCCCGTTCACGGTGGCCGCCGCCGTGTGGGACGCCGCGGCGGACGACGCCGTCGAGCGCGTGGAGATCCGCGTGCGTCAGGACGGGGCCTGGGGCCCGTGGCAGGTCCTGGATCGGCCCGTCCTGCCCGAGGGCGCCGCCCCCGCGCGCACCGGCACGGACCCGTTCGTCGCGTTCGGCGCGGACGGCGCCCAGCTGCGCGTGACCACCGTCGACGGCGCAGCCCCGGCCGGCCTCGAGCTGTCCCTCATCGACCCGGGCACGGCCGCCACGGACGAGACCGTCGCGAGCGCGCACCCGGCGGTGGCCGCCGAGCAGGCAGCCGAGACCGCCGGCCTGCCCCGGGGCGTGAAGTCGAGCGCCGTCGTCGGGGGCGCCGCACCCGCCGAGGCCCACACCGTGGCCACGGCCTCGGATGCGCGCGCGAAGATCCTCCCGGACGTGATCACCCGCGCGCAGTGGGGCGCTGACGAGTCCTGGGCCGAGTCCTCCCCGCAGTTCGACCAGGTGCGCGCGCTGACCATCCACCACACGGCCGGCACCAACGACTACACGCGCGCCCAGGCCGTGGAGCAGATGCGCGGCATCTACGCGTACTACACGAAGACCCTCGGCTGGGGCGACTTCCCGTACCACCTGATCACGGACCGCTTCGGCAACATCTACGAGGGCCGCCGCGGCGCCCTGGACTCGAACCCGCTGGGCACGCACGCGGGCGGGTTCAACCGGGGCACGATGGGCATCTCCACGATGGGCAACTACGACGTGGTCGCCCCGTCCGAGGAGGTCGTGGACGCGATGGCCCGCGCCACCGCCTACTACCTGTACCGCGACAGCATCGACGCGCGGGGCCGAGTCACCCTGACCTCGGGCGGCAGCACGAAGTACGCCGCGGGCACGCCCGTCACCGTGGACACGATCTTCCCGCACCGGGCCACGTCCGCGACCGCGTGCCCGGGGCAGCACCTGATGGCCCGCTTCGACGACCTGCGCGACCGCGCCGAGGCCATCGCGACGGCGGCCGGCCAGCCGCCGGCACCGGCCACCCCGGCGCCGATGCCGGCCCCGTCGACCGAGCCGTCGACCGCCGGCACGTACACGGTGCAGCCGAACGACGGCTGGTGGACCATCGCCCGCCGCACCGGCGTGCCCGCGGCCACCCTCCAGGAGCTCAACGGCATGACCGAGTCGACCGTGCTCCACCCGGGCATGGTGCTGCGCACCGTCGCCGACCCGACCGCCCCGGAGCCCACCCCCATCACCACCGGCACGTACACGGTGCAGCCGAACGACGGCTGGTGGGTCATCGCCCGACGGACCGGCGTGTCCGCCGCGGAGCTCCAGCGGCTCAACGGCATGACGGCGTCGACCGTCCTGCACCCGGGGATGGTGCTCATCACGGCCGCCACGGCGCCGGCCTCCCCGCCCGCGCCCGCCCCGGCCCCGGGCACGTACACGGTCCGCGAGGGCGACGGCTGGTGGATCATCGCCCACCGCACCGGCGTGACGATGGAGACCCTCCAGCGCCTCAACGGCATGACCGCGACCACCGTGCTGCACCCGGAGACGGTGCTGCGGACCGGCCAGACCGCCTCCGCCCCGGCGCCCTCGCCCGCCACGTACGTGGTCCAGGCGAACGACGGCTGGTGGCTCATCGCCCAGCGCACGGGCGTCTCCATGGAGCGCCTGCAGCGCCTTAACGGTATGACGGTCTCGACCATGCTCCACCCGGGCATGGTGCTGCGCACCGCCTGAGCACCCCGCCGGGACGACGTCGGCCCGCGCCTGCGCGTGAAGGTGCGGGCCGACGTCGTCGGTTGAGTTATCACCGGTCGTAGGCCGCCGCACCCGGGATAAGTCAACCGGCGTTCCCCCGAGGCACGAGTGGCACGCCGAAGACGCCCTCGTGGCGCCGCGCCGCTGAGCGGCCGTCACAGTCCCTCCCCCTCGGCCCCCGGACGGCCCCGGGCCCCGCCCGCGGCCTACCCTGGAGGAGCCCGACCCGGGAAGCGACCGAGTCACGAGGAGATGAGACGAGCGCATGACCCGCCTGCCCGGTCTGCGTCGCCCGCGGTTCCTGGACCCGTGGCGTCGCCCGCTGGCCCCTCGTCTGCCCTGGCACGTGGTCCTCGCGGCCTCGATCGCGGGGGCACTGACCATCGCCACCCTCAGCCTCGGCGAGGACCTGGCCTCCGCGCCGCTGCTGGTGGGCGCCTTCGGCTCCTCCTGCGTGCTCGTGTTCCTCGTGCCGCACGGCCCGCACTCCCACCCCGCCAACGTGCTCGTGGGGCACGTGGTCTCGGCCGCATGCGGGATCGCCGTGATCTCCATGCTGCCCCTGGCCTGGTACTCGCTCGCGGCCGGCATGGGCCTGGCCATGGCCGCCATGGCCGGGCTCCGCGTGATCCACGCCCCCGCGGGCGCCACCGCGCTGACGGTCATGCTGAGCAACGCGGACTGGGACTACCTGGTCACCCCGGTGCTCGCCGGGGCGCTGGTCCTCACCGGGTGCGCGCTGCTGTACCGCCGCCTGATGTGGCGGGTGATCGGGCCGGCGGAGTGAGCTCACGCCGGGCCGCTCACGTCAGGAAGTCGCGCGCCACCTCGAGGAAGCGGTCGTTGGCCTCCTGCTCGCCGATGCTCACGCGCACGCCCTCGTCCGCGAACGCCCGGACGGACAGGGCCCGGGCCTGGGCGGCCTCGGCGAAGGCCTGCGTGCGCTCGCCGAGCGGCAGCCACACGAAGTTGGCCTGCGAGGAGGGCAGGTCCCAGCCAGCCTCGGCCAGGGCGGCGGCGACGCGCTCGCGCTCGTCGACGACGACCTGCACGCGCTCGAGGACCTCGTCCAGGTGCTCGAGCGAGGCGATCGCGGCCTCCTCGGCCACCGTGGACACCGCGAACGGGGTGGCCACGGTGCGCAGGGCCTTGGTGATCTCCGGCTGCGAGACCGAGTAGCCCACGCGCAGGTTGGCCAGGCCGTGCGCCTTCGAGAAGGTGCGCAGCACGACGACGTTCGCGTGCTTGCGGTACATCTCCAGACCCTTGACCGCGTCCTCGTCGCGGACGAACTCCACGTACGCCTCGTCGATGACCACGAGGATGTGCGCGGGCACGCGCGCCAGGAAGTCCTCGACCTCGGCGGTCGTGAGCACGGGGCCGGTCGGGTTGTTGGGGGTGCAGAGCAGGATCACGCGGGTCCGCTCCGTGATCGCCTCCAGCATGGCCGGCAGGTCGTGGCGGTGGTCCGCGGTGAGCGGCACCTGCACGTCCACGGCACCGGCGGTGCGGACCACGATCGGGTAGGCCTCGAAGGAGCGCCACGCGAAGATCACCTCGTCGCCCTCCCCGGCCTCGCCGTGGCCGGCGAAGGCGGTGATGACCTGGGCCAGGGCGCCGAGGGAGCCGGCACCGGTCACGACGTCGTCCGCCGGGACGTCCAGGTGCGCGGCCAGGGCCTGGCGCAGGCCGGTGGAGAGGGTGTCCGGGTAGCGGCAGAGGGTGCTGGGCGCGCCCTCCGGGCCGGTCACGACCTGACGCACCCGGTCGATCACGCCGGGCACGGGCGCGTAGGGGTTCTCGTTCGAGGAGAGCTTGTAGGGGTGCAGGCCCGGGACGGCGACCGGCGGCTTGCCGGCGGCGTACGGCGGCAGCATGCCGACCTTCTTGTGGGGCGCGACCACGGCGGGCGTCTGCTGTGCGTCATCAGTCATGGCCACCAGGGTAATGCGGGCTGCGGACGCCGTGAGCGGCACCACGGGACCCGGGCTCAGGCTGCGCCGAAGGCGACGGCGACGGCCCGGGCCGCCTCACCGAGCCGGTCCCCGAGGCGCGCCGGGTCCTCCGGCCGCGTCGCGTAGACCACGGCGAGGGCGGCGGGCAGCTGGCCCGGGACCCGCAGCGGCACGGCCACCGAGGAGACGCCGGTGATGACCTCGTCGGAGCTGACGGCCCAGCCGCGCTCCCGCACGTCGTCGAGCTCGGGTCGCTCGGGCGGGGCCTCACCGGGCAGCCGCGCCCACTCCTGTCCGGTCAGGGCGACGGCGATCGCCATCCCCGGCGCACCGACCCCGAGGGGGTGCCGGGTCCCCGGCCGCTGCGTGACGAGGTTGCCGCTGGGCGGCTCGGCCGTGGCCAGGGTGAGGCAGTGGGCCCCGTCCCACACCACCAGGAACGCGGTCATGCCCAGGTCGGTGGAGACGGCGGTCAGGTGCGGCATGGCCGCCGCGCGCAGATCCTGCTCCACCCGGCGGGCGAGGACGGCCAGGCCGGGGGCGGCGTGGACGCGGCCGAGGCCGTCGCGGCGCAGCAGGCCGTGGGCCTCGAAGGTGCGCAGCATGCGGTAGGCGACCGAGCGATGGACGCCCAGGCCGTCGGCGAGGTCGGCGATGGTGGGCGGCTCGGGCGCCTCCACGACGGTCTCGAGCAGGGTGAGCGCGCGGGAGAGCGTCTGGGAGGGTGCGCCCTCCCGGACCGGGCCGCCGTCGTGCTCTGCCATCCGTGCTCCTCGCCTCGCGTGCCGGACGTGACGCGCCCGGGGCGTGGTCGGCCCGCGCACCGGTTGTGAACCCTGTCACGTCCGCGTACAGTCTGGCACACATGTGTTCCCAGGGGGAACACCGTGTTCTCTGAGAGAACACGCCGTCGGGTGGCACGCGCGCCGCGCAGCGACATCCCCCGCAGCGAAAGGACCCCCATGCTCTTCCACCACCACGGCTATGTCTCCACGAACCCGCGCGTCCAGGTGGCGGCCGGCATCGGCCTGGACCGCCCCGCCGAGCTGCCGGACGAGATGGACGTGCTGATCGTCGGCTCCGGCCCGGCCGGCATGATCGCCGCCGCCCAGCTCGCGATGTTCCCGGACGTCCACACCCGCATCATCGAGCGCCGCCCCCACCGCCTCGAGATCGGCCAGGCGGACGGCATCCAGGCCCGCTCCGTGGAGACCTTCCAGGCCTTCGGCTTCGCGAGCGAGATCATCGACGAGGCCTTCGACCTGACCTCCATGGCGTTCTGGAACCCGGCCGAGGACGACGCGGACACGATCGTGCGCACCTCGCTGGCCGAGGACGACCCGGAGGGCGTCTCCGAGTTCCCGCACCTGATCGTGAACCAGGCCCGCATCCTGGACTGGTTCGCCGAGTACATGAAGAACTCCCCCACCCGTGCGCGGCCGGACTACGGCTGGGCGTTCGAGACCCTCGAGGACACGAACGACGGCGAGCACCCCGTGCTCGTGACCCTGCGCCGCACCGTGGACGCCCAGGGCAACGCCCTCGAGGACCCCGCCTCGGGACCAACCCGCCAGGTGCGCGCCAAGTACGTGGTGGGCGCGGACGGCGCGGGCTCTCGCGTCCGCAAGGCGATCGGCCACACCCTGACCGGCGACGCCGCGAACCACGCGTGGGGCGTCATGGACGCGCTGGCCGACACGGACTTCCCGGACATCCGCACCAAGTGCGCGATCCACTCGTCCAGCGGCTCGATCCTCCTGATCCCCCGCGAAGGCGGGCACCTGTTCCGCATGTACGTGGACCTCGGCGAGGTCCCGGCGGACGACAACCACAAGGTGCGCCAGACCCCGCTCGAGGAGATCATCCGCCGGGCCCAGCAGATCCTGCGCCCCTACACGCTGGACGTGAAGGAGGTCGCCTGGCATTCGGTGTACGAGGTGGGCCACCGCCTCACCTCGGGCTTCGACAACCGCGAGCGCGTGGCCCACCCCAACGTGTTCCTGCTCGGCGACGCCTGTCACACCCACTCCGCGAAGGCCGGCCAGGGCATGAACGTGTCCATGCAGGACGGCTGGAACCTCGGCTGGAAGCTGGGCCAGGTGCTCTCCGGGATGGCCCCGGTCGAGCTCGTGCCGACCTACTCGGAGGAGCGCAAGGAGATCGCCAAGAACCTGATCGACTTCGACAAGGAGTGGTCGACGCTCATGGCCAAGCCCACCTCCGAGCTGGGCGACCCGAACGAGGTGGCCGAGTTCTACACGAAGACCGCCGAGTTCCCGGCCGGCTTCATGACGGAGTACCAACCCTCCCTCCTCACCACGGACGCCACCGGTCAGGCGCTGGCGCAGGGCTACCCCATCGGCAAGCGCTTCAAGTCGGGGCTGGTGGAGCGCTCGTGCGACACCAACGTGAAGCACCTGGGCCACCTGCACCGCGCGGACGGCCGCTGGCGCGTCTACGTGTTCGCCGACACCGCCTCCCCGCGCGCCGAGGATTCGAAGGTCGCGGCGTGGGCGAAGGCGATCGTGGAGGACCCGCGGTCCTTCCGCAACCGCCACACCCCGTCGGACGGACCGGAAGACGCCCGCTTCGACATCAAGGTCGTGTACCAGCAGAAGCAGACCGAGTTCGCCCACCCGGACGTGCCGTCGATCTTCCGGCCGACCACCGGCCCCCTCGGCCTGCACGACCTGAACAACATCTTCGCCACGTGTCAGCCCAAGCACGGCGAGGACATCTTCGAGGCCCGCGGCATCAGCCGTGACGGCGCCGTCGTCGTGGTCCGCCCAGACCAGTACGTCTCCGGCGTCTTCGGCCTGGACGAGGTCGACCGCCTGAACGCGTTCTTCGCGGGCGTGCTGCTCGACGCGAACTGAGCAGGTGGCGGGCGCCCCCCGCCGGTGCGCTCACCGGGATCCCGGGGGCAGGTGGTCCCGCTCGGGCGGCGTGCGGCGCAGGCGCACCGCCCGGCTCGAGGCCACGGTGCCGGCGGTCAGCCCGGCCAACGCGGCGGAGAGCCCGGCGACCTCCGCCCGGGATGCGGGCTCGGCGGTCTCGAACTGCCGGATCAGGTCCACCTGGGCGTCGAAGGCGTGGGCGGCGCCCAGGTCGTCCTCGGCCGCCAGCGGAGACGTGGGCCGGAAGCCACCCCCGGGCGCATCCCACCCGTGTCCGGCCGGGTGGAAGACCACCTCGGCCCGGCGCGCCGAGACGGGGGCGGGCGCCCCGTCCGCGGCGACGGCCAGGTCCCCGTCCGAGGAGAACTCCAGCACCTCGGTCCGTCCGGTCTCCACCGCGTTGCCGGACGGTGCCGCGACCGTCATGACGCCGGCCACGGGGTACACGGACGTGAAGTCCTCGCGCCCGGCCAGGTTGACGGCGTGCACCCCGCCCTGGGAGTAGCCGGCCAGGACGAGCGGGGCGCCGTGCGGGACGCCGGCCGCCTCGAGCGCCGCCCGCACCGCCGGGGCCGTGACCTCGGACTCGGAGCCGAGGGCGTCCAGCAGCCCGCCGGCGTCCCACGGGTCGGTCGACTCGGGATCCGGGATCAGGCCGCCGCGGGTGCCCGGCAGGCCCACCACCCAGGCGCGGCTCCCGTTCTCTCGCACCACCTCCGTGACCGTGAGGTCCCCGTCCCCCTCCTCACGCGGGATGAGCGAGGCCAGCCCCGTGGCCGAGCCGTCCAGCAGGGCGGGCGCCGTCGGCCGGTCCTGCGGCGCCCCGTGCGGGGTCACCGCGCCCCGGGGCGCCGCACCGGCGAGGGTCAGGGCGTCCGCCGCCACGGTCCATGCCTCGTCCGGGGAGACCCGCAGCGCCTCGGTGAGGTCCGACGCGGCATCCGTCCCCTTCTTCGCCGCGGAGGAGACGGGCCGCTTCAGCACGCGCTTCTGCGCCCTCGTCAGCATCTTCACGTCGATCCGCGCCAGCGCCGCGAGCAGGGGGAACCCGGCGGCCGCGAGCATGGCGGCCACGATGGCCTCGGGCACCGCCTGGACGACGTCCTGCACGAGCCGCTCCGCCTCGCGGGTGGTGAGGCCGTCATGGCCGTCCCGCCAGAGCAGCGCCGGCAGCTCCTCCAGGGAGGCGTCCTCGGCGGCCATGATGCCGGCCGCCGCGCGCTCGGCCTCCTCGTAGCGGGCCGCCGCGGAGAGCAGGTCACGGTGCAGCTCGGCGCACTGCTCCGACAGGCTCCGCACCCGGCCGACCGCCTCCGCCAGCCGGTCCTGCAGCAGGGCGGCGGAGGCGAGCCACGCGGCCGACCGGCCCAGCCCGAAGGCGGCCGCGTCGACCTGCCACGAGGCTCCGGCCGCCTCTTCGGCGGCGTGCTCGTGCCGGCCGGCCACGACGCGCATCTCCTCGGCCTCCGCGTAGATCGAGCCCGGGCCGCCGTGCGTGCTGAAGGCCACCGCCCCCGGGCTCGCACCCCGCCCGCCGGTCATGCCGCCACCGCCAGCGAGCGCAGGACGGCCAGCGCGGTCTCCTCGGCCGCCCGCTGCCGGGCCTCCGCGTTCCGGCGCGCGTCCTCGGCGTCCCGCTCGGCGGTGGCCCGCAGGGCGAGCCACTCCCCGGCCTCCCGTTCGAGCTCCGCCGCCAGGGTCGCCGCCCGCCGGACGGCCTCCCCATAGGCGCCGGCGGCCTCCCCGCGCCATGCCGTGTGCATCGCCGAGCGCACGTCCGTGGCGGCGCTGACCAGCCCGCCCAGCGCCGTGCGCAGCTGCGTCTGGGCCGCGGCGAGGTCGGCGAGGGCCTGCTCGGCGGCCTCCCGCTCGCGCCGGGCGGGGTCGGCCCACGCGGCCAGGCGGGCGGCGTCGTCGTCGAGTCCGACGGCCCGCAGGGCCGTGGCGATCTGCTGAGGTCCGATGAGGGGTGACATGCGGCCACCGTAGGGAGGACCCGGGTCCCGCGACCGCGGCGAGGGACGATCCGGGGATGGGGGACGCCGTCGGGACGCCTGTGCAGGAGAGAACCGTCCCGCACCGTCCCGACGGCCGCATCGCACCCGGGCCCCGCATGCCCCGGCGTGTTGACCGAGGTCACACCCTGGCCTATCCTGAACGAGCGGTCAGTAATTCGGTGCGCCCCGGTGCGCCCTGACCACGGAACCAGCCCGCACTCAGCGTGAGGTGATCCCCATGACGCAGACCAGCTCCCCCCAGCACCTGGCCTCCGTCCCGTCCCCCGAGGATGCGGCCGGCCAGGAGAACTTCGATCGCCTGATCGCGGAGGACTCGCGCATCGAGCCCCGCGACTGGATGCCCGAGGCGTACCGCAAGTCCCTGACCCGCCAGGTCTCCCAGCACGCGCACTCCGAGATCATCGGCATGCAGCCGGAGGCCAACTGGATCACCCGCGCCCCCTCCCTGAAGCGCAAGGCGATCCTCATGGCCAAGGTCCAGGACGAGGCCGGCCACGGCCTGTACCTGTACTCCGCCGCCGAGACCCTCGGCACCCCGCGGGACGAGCTGAACGAGCAGCTGCTCTCCGGCCGCGCGAAGTACTCCTCGATCTTCAACTACCCGGCCCGCACCTGGGCGGACATGGGCGCGATCGGCTGGCTCGTCGACGGCGCCGCGATCTGCAACCAGGTGCCGCTGTGCCGCGCCTCCTACGGCCCGTACGGCCGCGCGATGGTGCGCATCTGCAAGGAGGAGTCGTTCCACCAGCGCCAGGGCTGGGAGATCCTCTACGAGCTCTCGCACGGCACCCCGGAGCAGAAGCAGATGGCCCAGGACGCCGTGAACCGCTTCTACGGCCCGGCCCTGCAGATGTTCGGCCCGCCGGACGAGGACTCCCCCAACTCCCGCCAGTCCATGGCGTGGAAGGTCAAGCGCTTCTCCAACGACGACCTGCGCCAGCGCTTCGTGGACATGATCGTCCCGCAGGCCGAGGCCCTCGGCCTCACCCTGCCGGACCCGGACCTGAAGTGGAACGAGGAGCGCGGCCACTACGACTTCGGCGAGCTGGACTGGGACGAGTTCATGTCCGTGATCAAGGGCGACGGCCCCATGAACACCCAGCGCATGGCCCGCCGCATCCAGGCCCACGAGGACGGCGCCTGGGTCCGCGAGGCCGCCGCCGCCTACGCCCGCCGCCAGGCCGAGCAGAACGCGCCGGCCGAGACCCACCTGATCGGAGCCTGACCCATGAGCGAGACCACCGCCGCCTCCCACGCCTGGCCCCTGTGGGAGGTCTTCGTCCGCGCCAACCGCGGCCTCTCCCACGTGCACGCCGGCTCGCTGCACGCCCCGGACGCCACCCTGGCGCTGCGCAATGCGCGTGACCTGTACACCCGCCGCAATGAGGGCACCTCCGTGTGGGTCGTCCCGGCCGAGGCCATCGCGGCCTCCGACCCGGACTCCAAGGGCGGCTTCTTCGAGTCCGCGCAGGGCAAGTCCTACCGTCACGCCACCTACTACCAGCAGTCCGAGGGGGTGCCGCACCTGTGAGCTTCGCGACCAACGACTCCGCCACGAAGCACTCCGCGGGCGTGGCCATCACCGCGGAGGAGATCGCGGCGGGCGAACAGAAGGCGAGCGACGACGTCGCCCGCTACGCCCTCGCCCTCGGCGACGACGCCCTGATGCTCGGCCAGCGCCTGTCCTGGTGGATCTCGCGCGCCCCGGAGCTCGAGGAGGACATCGCCCTGGGCAACATCGCCCTGGACCTCGTGGGCCACGCCCGCTTCCTCCTCTCCTACGCCGGCACCGCGTGGGGCAAGACCGAGGACGAGCTCGCGTACTTCCGCGACGAGGAGGAGTTCCGCTCCGTCCGCCTCGTGGAGGCCGAGAACGGCGACTTCGCCAAGACCATCGCCCGCCAGCTGTACTACTCGTTCTACTCGTACGAGCTGTACACCCGCCTGCGCGAGTCCACGGACCCCACGCTCGCCGCCATCGCGGACAAGGCCCTCAAGGAGGTCCTGTACCACCAGGACCACGCCGCCCTGTGGCTGCAGCGCCTGGGCCTGGGCACCGAGGAGTCGAAGCGCCGCATGCAGCGCGGCCTGGACGAGCTGTGGCCCTACGTGGCCGAGCTCTTCCACGACGACGACGTCGTCCGCGCCCTCGCCGAGCAGGGCGTCGCCGTGCTGCCGTCCTCGCTCGAGGAGCCCACGATGACCCGCATCCGCGCGGCCATCGAGGAGGCCGGCCTGACCGTCCCGACGACGGGCACCGCCCGCGGCGGCGACCGTTCCGGCGCCATGAGCGAGTACCGCGGGTACATCCTCGCGGAGATGCAGTCCCTGGCGCGCCGTCACCCGGGAGCGACCTGGTGACCACCGCCAGCGAGCTGCGCCCCGCCGATCCCGCCGACGCGCGGGTCTGGGATGCGGCCTCCACCGTGCACGACCCGGAGATCCCCGTGCTGTCCATCGCGGACCTCGGGATCCTCCGGGAGGCACGGGCCGATGGCGAGAGGGCCGTCGTCGTCATCACGCCCACCTATTCCGGCTGCCCCGCCATGGACACCATCACCACGGACGTCACCCGCGCGCTCGAGCGCGCCGGATTCCCCGACGCCGAGGTGCGCCTGGTGCTCCAGCCGGCGTGGACCACGGACTGGATGACGGACGAGGGCAAGGCCAAGCTCAACGAGTACGGCATCGCCCCGCCCGTCGCGCGCACCACGGACGGCCCGATCAGGATCGGCATGGCCGTGAAGTGCCCGCGCTGCCACTCCCTGAACACCCGCGAGATCACCCGCTTCGGCTCCACCTCCTGCAAGGCCCTCTACACCTGCCGGGAGTGCCTCGAGCCCTTCGACTACTTCAAGGTGCACTGATGACCGAGACCACCGACGCCCCCACCACCGGCAAGCGCCGCGCCACGTTCAACACCCTCGAGGTGTCCGAGCTGCGCCGCCTGACCGACGACTCCGTGGAGGTCACCTTCGCGGTGCCCGAGGAGCTCGCCGACGACTACGACTACGTGCCGGGTCAGTACGTGGCCCTGCGCAAGGAGCTCGACGGCGCCGAGGTGCGCCGGTCCTACTCGATCTGCGCCGTCCCGAAGCGCGGCGAGATCCGCGTGGCCGTGAAGAAGGACATCGGCGGCACGTTCTCCACGTGGGCCAACGAGAGCCTCGAGGTCGGCGAGAGGATCGACGTGATGAACCCGCAGGGCGCGTTCACGTCCCGCACGCACGTCACCTCCCTCAACGACGCCCAGAGGGTGGCGGCGGAGAAGGTCGCGGAGAAGAAGGACACGCACCTGGTGGCGTTCGCGGCCGGCTCGGGCATCACCCCGATCATGGCGATCGCCAAGGCCGTGCTCGCGGCCTCCGAGACCTCGCGCTTCGACCTGGTCTACGCGAACCGCTCCGCCATGGACGTGATGTTCGCCGAGGAGATCGGCGACCTCAAGGACAAGTACCCGGCCCGGTTCACGGTGCACCACGTGCTCTCCCGCGAGCAGCGCGTGTCCCCGCTGCTCTCCGGTCGCATCGACGAGGACAAGCTCACCACCCTCCTGGACCGCGTGATCGACGTGGAGGGCACCGACGAGTGGTTCCTCTGCGGCCCGTTCGAGCTCGTGCAGCTCACCCGTGAGACGCTCGCCGCCCGCGGCGTGTCCGAGGACGACGTGCGCTTCGAGCTGTTCACCACCGGCCGCCCGGAGAACCCCCAGGGCCACTCCGGCCGTGTGGTGGAGGTGGACCCGAAGGGTGACAACGTGACCATCGAGTTCAACCTCGACGGCCTCACCGCCAAGGTCGAGTCCCCCAAGTCCGCCCACGAGACCGTCCTCAACGCGGCGTTGCGCGTCCGCTCGGACGTGCCCTTCGCGTGCGCCGGCGGCGTGTGTGGCACCTGCCGCGCCAAGGTCACCGACGGCGCGTACGAGATGGACGAGAACTACGCGCTCGAGAAGGACGAGGTGGAGAAGGGCTACGTGCTCACGTGCCAGACCCGCCCGACCTCCGACGCCATCACCCTCGACTTCGACGCCTGAGCGCCCGCCCACGAGACCGAAGGAGCCCCCGATGATCGAGATCACCGTCGAGAACGGCGTCGCCGAGATCGTGCTGGACGCCCCGCAGAAGATGAACGCCCTGGACGAGGCCGCGCTGGCCGAGCTCCAGGCCGCCTACGAGCGGGCCGCCGCCGGCGTCGAGTCCGGCGAGGTGCGGGCCGTGCTGCTGCGCGGTGAGGGCCGCGGCTTCTGCGCGGGCCGCGACATCTCCGCCGTGGTCCCGGCCGAGGACGACGCCACCGCCTACCTGAGGGACAAGGTCACCCCGGTGCTCCGGGCCATGTCCGCGATCCCGGTCCCCACCTTCGCGGCGGTGCAGGGCGCCTGCCTGGGCGTGGGCCTGGGCCTCGCGATCGCCACGGACGTGGTGTACGTGGCCGAGAACGCGAAGGTCGGCTCTCCGTTCGCGAACCTCGGGGCCACCCTGGACTCGGGCGGTCACTGGCTGTTCACCGAGCGCCTGGGCGCGCACCGCACCCTGGACCTGATCTACACGGCCGAGCTCCTCTCGGGCGCCGAGGCCGTCCAGGCCGGGCTGTTCTCCCGGGCCCTGCCCGCGGACGAGCTGCTCGAGTTCACCCGTGCGAAGGTCGCCCAGGTGGCCTCCGGCGCGACCCTCGCGTTCCGCGCGTCGAAGGAGCTCGTGGCCCAGGTCCGCGACCGGCGCGTGGGCCTGTGGGAGTCCCTCGACGCGGAGAACATCGCCCAGGGCGAGCTCTGCGGCACCGCCGACTACGCCGAGGGCTTCCAGGCCTTCCAGGAGAAGCGGAAGCCGGAGTTCACCGGCCGCGGCTGAGCCGCCGCACCCCGCCACCGACGACGGCGCCGCACCCTTCGCACGAGGGGCGCGGCGCCGTCGTCGTCCCGGCCCGGCCGCGTCACATTCCCGTCATCAGCCCGGATCGTGGCGTGAGTCACAGAGGATCGTATACGGTGACGGGTGTCACTTCCCGACCGATCGGTCGGGAACCACACCGTCCCGCCGCCGTCTCACGGTCGGCCGCCGCCCCGCATCCCAGGAGCACCCATGAGCCACACCGTCGCATCCCCCGCGGCGCCCGCCCCCGCGCGCGATCGCCGCGAGGAGCGCAAGGTCATCGCCGGCACCGTCGTCGGCACCACCATCGAGTGGTACGACTTCTTCATCTTCGCCCAGGCCACCGCCCTGGTCTTCGCCGCCCTCTTCTTCCAGCCGATGGGCGAGAACGGCTCCCAGATCGCCGCGTGGGTCACCCTCGGCATCTCCTTCCTCGTCCGCCCGCTCGGCGCGATCGTCGCCGGCCACCTCGGCGACCGCTTCGGCCGCAAGCTCGTCCTGTCCCTCACGCTGATCGGCATGGGCCTGGCCACCACCCTCATCGGCCTGCTGCCCACCTACGCCCAGATCGGCGTGTGGGCCCCGATCCTGCTCGTCGCGCTGCGCCTGCTGCAGGGCCTGTCCGCCGGCGGCGAGTGGGGCGGCGCGGCGCTGCTGGCCGTGGAGCACGCCCCCCCACGGCAAGCGCGGCCTGTTCGGCTCCGCCCCGCAGGTCGGCGTGCCGCTGGGCATGATCCTGGCCACCGGCGTGCTGTTCATCGTGCGTTCCACCATGTCCGAGGAGCAGTTCCTCACCTGGGGCTGGCGCATCCCGTTCCTGATCTCCGTGGTGCTGATCGTCGTCGGCTACCTGATCCGCAAGGCCGTCGAGGAGTCCCCGGTCTTCAAGGAGATGCAGCAGCTCAAGGCGGACGAGTCCGCCCCGCTGGGCGAGCTCTTCCGGCACCACACCAAGGAGGTCATCCTCGCCGCAGTGATCTTCGCCGCGAACAACGGCGTCGGCTACCTGCTCATCGCGTGGTTCTCGAAGTACGGCGGTCCGAAGGGCCTGGGCATGACCTCCTCCGAGGTGCTCATCGCGAGCCTCGTCAGCGGCGTCGGCTGGTTCATCTTCACCCTGCTCGGCGGCTGGGTCTCGGACAAGATCGGCCGCAAGCTGACCTTCGTCCTCGGCTACGGGTTCCTGATCGTCTGGGCCTTCCCGCTGTTCGGGCTGCTGAACACCGCGTCTCTGCCGCTGTTCTCGCTGGGCCTGTTCGTCCTGACGCTCGGCCTGGGTCCGTCCTACGGCCCGCAGTCGGCGATGTACGCCGAGATGTTCCCGGCGCGCGTCCGCTTCTCCGGCGTCTCCATCGGCTACGCGCTCGGCACCATCATCGGCGGCGCCTTCGCCCCGCTGATCGCCGACCAGCTCGTGAAGACCGGCTGGGAGAACGTGGCCTGGTACATCATCGCGATCTCCGCGGTCTCGCTCATCGCCGTCCTGTTCGTCCCCAAGAGCATCCAGGACCGCGAGCTGCACGACGAGCAGGTCGTCGCCACCCGCTCCCACCCGGTGGCCCCGGCCTGATCCGGCCCGCCTGACGGGCTCCGCCCGTCCCCACCCCACGACGACGGCGCGTCCTCCTCCGGAAGGGCGCGCCGTCGTCGTGGGCGACCGGACCGGCGCCGAGGCCCGCAGACACGCCGCTACCTCGGGGACGTAACGGCGCGTCTGCGGGCCTTGGCGCGGGGTGCGCCGGGTCAGACGCCGATCGACTTGGCCTCGGCGCAGCCGCCCGGCTCCGTCTCCACCCCGTCACACCCCGCCCCCGCAGTTGACCCCCGTCACACCGGCCCGGAATACTGAACCTGAACGCACGGTCGGTAATTCGCCGCGCCCGCCCCGCCCCGTCGTCGGTCACTCAAGGAGTCTCCATGTCCGCACAGTCCCAGGCCCTGCTCGTCGGCGGTCGCCGCACGCCCGTCGGCAAGTACGGCGGCGCCCTCTCCTCCGTCCGCCCCGACGACCTCGCCGCCCCGACCATCAAGGCCGTGATCGAGGACGCCGGCATCGACCCGTCGGTCGTGGACGACGTCATCCTCGGCAACGCCAACGGCGCCGGCGAGGAGAACCGCAACGTCGCCCGCATGGCCTGGCTGCTGGCCGGCTTCCCGGACACCGTCCCGGGCATCACCGTGAACCGCCTCTGCGCCTCCGGCATGTCCGCGATCGGCATCGCCACCGCGATGGTGCGCTCCGGGATGGCCGACGTCGTCGTGGCCGGAGGCGTGGAGTCCATGTCCCGCGCCCCCTGGGTGATGGAGAAGCCGACGACGGCGTTCGCCAAGCCCGGCGCGGCCTTCGACACCGCGATCGGCTGGCGCTTCGTGAACCCGCGCTTCGCGGACGGCGAGTTCGGGGAGAAGTTCACCTTCTCCATGCCGGAGACCGCCGAGGAGGTCGGCGAGGTGGACGGCATCACCCGCGAGGACGCCGACGCCTTCGCCGCCCGCTCGCACGAGCGTGCGCTGGCCGCCATCGAGGCCGGCCGCTTCGCGGACGAGATCGTGCCCGTCGTCGTCACGGGCCGCAAGGGCGCCGAGACGATCGTGGACACGGACGAGGGCCCCCGTCCCGGCTCCACCCCCGAGGTGCTCGCCGGCCTGCGCCCGATCATCAAGAAGGACGGCGTGGTCACCGCCGGCAACTCCTCCTCCCTCAACGACGGCGCCTCGGCGATCCTCGTCGTCTCCGAGCGGGCCGCGCAGAAGTACGGCCTGACCCCGCGCGCCCGCGTCGTGGAGTCCACCTCGGCGGGCCTGGCCCCCGAGATCATGGGCCTGGGCCCCGTCCCGGCCACCGAGAAGGCCCTCGCGCGCTCCGGCTGGTCCGTGGCGGACCTGGGCGCCGTCGAGCTCAACGAGGCCTTCGCCACCCAGTCCCTGGCCTCGATGCGGCGCCTCGGCCTGGACCCGGAGACCGTCAACGCCGACGGCGGCGCGATCGCCCTGGGCCATCCGCTGGGCTCCTCGGGGTCGCGTCTCGTGGTCACGCTGCTCGGTCGGATGGAGCGTGAGGGCGCGGACAGGGGCCTGGCCACGATGTGCGTGGGCGTGGGCCAGGGCGCCGCGATGCTCGTCGAGAGGGTCTGAGCGGATGACCGACTTCGACCACTTCACGGCACTGCGCGTCGAGGAGCGCGAGGACCGCGTCCACGCGCGCATGGACCGCCCGGGCGTGCGCAACGCGATCGACCAGACCATGGTCGACGAGTTCCACGAGCTCTGCGCCCACCTCGAACGCGAGCCGAAGATCCTGATCATCTCGGGCACGCAGGTGGAGTCGACGCGCGAACCGGGGAGGTTCTCCGGCATCTTCGCCTCCGGCGCGGACATCGGACAGCTGCGCGAGCGCCGCCGCGACGACGCCCTGCGCGGCGTGAACTCGCAGGTCTTCGACCGCATCCACCGGCTGCCCATGCCCGTGATCGCGGCGATCGACGGCTTCGCCCTCGGCGGCGGCGCGGAACTGGCCTACGCGGCCGACTTCCGCATCGCCACCCCGGCACTGAAGATGGGCCAGCCCGAGACGAGTCTGGGGATCACGGCCGCTGCGGGCGCCCAGTGGCGGCTCAAGGAGCTGGTGGGTGAGCCGGTGGCCCTCGAGCTGTTGCTCGCCGGACGGATCCTGGACGCGCAGGAGGCCCTCGAGCTCAAGCTCGTCACCGAGCTGCACGAGCCGGACGCCCTCCTCGACGCCGCCGACGCCCTCGCCGACCGCATCGCGCAGCAGGACCCGCTGGCGGTGCGGCTGTCCAAGCGCGTCTTCCACCTCCCTCGCGAGGCCCACCCCCACGTGGACGAGATCGCGCAGGCCATCCTGTTCGAGTCCGACGCCAAGTTCGAGCGCATGCAGGCGTTCCTGGACCGCAAGAAGAAGTGAGGACCGACATGACCGACCAGCAGCACACCCCTGATACCGTTCCGTCCTCCGTGCCCGCCGTCGTCGGCGTCCTCGGCGGCGGCCGGATGGGCGGCGGCATCGCCCACGCGTTCCTCGTCTCCGGATCGTCCGATGTGGTCGTCGCCGAGCGCGACCCGCAGTCGGCCGAGGCGGCCAAGGAACGCATCGAGGCCGACTTGGCCGCCTCCCTCGAGCGCGGCAAGATCGACGGCGACCTGGACGAATGGGCGCAGCGCCTGACCGTCTCCGTGGACCGTGCCGACTTCGCCCGCTGCGACCTCGTGGTCGAGGCCGTGTTCGAGGACATGCAAGTGAAGATCGACGCGCTCACCGACGTCGAGGCCCACCTGCGCGAGGACGCGTGGCTCGCCAGCAACACCTCCTCCCTGTCCATCGACGAGATCGCCACGCATCTGCAGCGCCCCGAGCGCTTCTGCGGCCTGCACTACTTCAACCCGGTGCCCGCCTCGAAGCTCGTGGAGGTCGTGATCGGCGAGCAGACCGGTGCGGAGCTCCAGGCCCTGTCCACCGAGTGGGTCCGCGGGCTCGGCAAGACCCCGGTCGTCGTCAAGGACGCCCCGGGCTTCGCCTCGTCGCGCCTGGGCGTGGCGATCGCGCTCGAGGCCATCCGCATGGTCGAGGAGGGCGTGGCCTCCCCCGAGGACATCGACGCCGCCATGGTGCTCGGCTACAAGTTCCCGGTCGGCCCGCTGGCCCTGACCGACATCGTGGGCCTGGACGTGCGCCTGGGCATCGCCGAGTACCTCGAGTCCCAGCTGGGTGAGCGCTTCGCCCCGCCGCAGCTCATGCGGGACATGGTGGCCCGCGGCGAGCTCGGCCGGAAGTCCGGCAAGGGCTTCTTCGATTACCGCTGAGCCCCCGGGGCGAGCGCTTTCGAACGTGAGATAGGGCCTATCTCCCGTTCGAAAGCGCCCATTCCCCCGATATCACGTTCGAAAGTGCGGGGCCGGCGCAGCTAACGTGACTGGCATGGACGAGCCCACGCTGCTGCGCACGGCCCTGCCCGTGGCGAACACGCCCGGCCATCACCTGGACCAGCGGCTCTGGCTCAGCCGGGCCGCGCGCCCCGTGGACCCCGAGACCTTCGGCCGGGCCTGATGTCGGCCGACCGCCCCTTCCGCTTCACCCACCGCTGGGCCGTCCCCGCGGACGCCCGGTCCGTGCTGGCCCTGCTCGCCGACCCGGCCGGCTACCCACGCTGGTGGCCGGCCGTCCCGCGCGTCCGTCACCTGGGCCCCGGCCGCGCCGCCGTCCGGCTGCGCGGGTTCGTGCCGGTGCGTCTGACGATGGAGCGTCTCATCGACGACCGCGCCCGCGGCCTTCTGGTCGCCCGCCTGAGCGGGGACCTGACGGGCACCGTGCGGGTCACCGTCCACGACGACGGCGCCCCGGCCGGACACGCGCCGCGCTGCATCGTGGCGTGGGAGCAGGAAGTGGTGCTGACCTCGCCGTGGATGCGCGCCGTGGCCCGTGTGCCGGGCGCCCGCGCCGCGATGGGCCTCAGCCACGCGGCCGCGATGCGCTCCGCGCGTCGGGCACTCGGGGCGAAGGCCGCGGCGACCGCTGATCCCGCTTGAACGGCTCGTCCATGACGGCCCGGCGCGTCGGCCGGCTCAGAGCTCGGCCTGGGCCTCGTTCCACTCGCGGGACAGCGGCGGGCGGGAGAGGCCGTCGAGGAGGCCGTCGGCGGGGTCGACGCCGAGCTCCACGATCCTGTTGTCCGCGTCCACGTGGACGACCTTGGGCTGGAAGTGGCGGGCCTCGTCGTCGTCCATCTGCCCGTAGGCGATGAGGATGACGATGTCCCCCGGATGCACCAGGTGGGCGGCGGCGCCGTTGATGCCGAGCACGCCGGAGCCCCGTTCGCCCGCGATGGTGTAGGTCTCCAGTCGCGCGCCGTTGGTGACGTCCACGATGGACACGAGCTCGCCGGGGAGGATGTCCGCGGCGTCCAGCAGGTCCTGGTCCACGGTCACGGAGCCCACGTAGTGCAGGTCCGCCTGGGTCACGGTGGCCCGGTGGATCTTGGCGTGGAACATGGTGCGCAGCATGCGGCAGAACTCTCCGGATGAGGGGGTGGGGCGGGTCCGAGGGGACCGGTGCCCGATTCTACGCCGGTCCGGAGACGAGGGGCAGGGGGTCGGCGCCGGCCCGAGGCTCCCGCCCCTCTCGCCGAGGCCCGCAGACGCGCCGCCACGTCCCGGCGGAAGCGGCGCGTCTGCGGGCCTGGGCGGGTCAGATCCACGACGGCGGCACTCGGCCCGGCATCGTCCGCGCAGCCACCAGGCCCCGCAGCTGCCGTACGAAGAGCTCCCAGTGCCCCGGCCGGAACACGTCGGCGGTCACCCGGATCACCTCCCACCCCTCCGCGCGCAGGGCCGCGTCCCGCTCGCGGTCCTCACGCCACTGCCGGCGATCCGTGCGGTGCTGATCGCCGTCGTACTCGACGGCCACCTTGGCGTCCGCCCACACCAGATCCACGCGGAGCCGCTGTCCCGTGGCGAGCCGGATGCACGGGTTCACTGCGGGCTCGGGGACGCCGTCCAGGACGAGCCGCGCCCGCAGTCGGCTCTCCTGCGGCGAGTCGGCCCCGGGGCGGACGAGCTCCAGCGCCTCCCGGGCCGCGCGGATCCCGCGCACCCGTCCGCGTTCCTCGACGGCGGCGCGCAGCTCGGCCACGTCCGTCACCCCGGGAGGCAGCCGACGGCGGCGGGCCTCCGTCGGGGCGGTCCGAACCATGCTGTCCCCCAGCGCGACGAGATGGTCGAGCGGCCCGGCGTGCGCGGCGAGGTCCACGAAGATCCACCCCGGCGCGGTCACGCGCACCCCGTCCACGATCCGCACCGGGGCGTCGGCGCGGAGGCGGTGTGAGCGGATCCCGGCCCGGCTCGACGCGGTGCCGTGGCCGCGCGGGGTCGCGATGTGCACGGCCCGGTCGGCGGCGAGCGGCCCGGTCAGCCACAGGCCGAGCACCCGGGCGGCCGTGACGTGGCTGAACACGCCCTCGGGGTGCAGATCCTGCAGCGCCCGCAGATGGTCCATGGGGTCCGGTTCGACGCCGCGCAGGCCCCAGAGCCCCCAGCCGAGGGAGACCACGTCCCCGCGCCGCAGCCGGGCCGCGCGCACCCCCGCCTCGCGCGCGGCCGGGGTCGAGAACACCGTCGGAGCGCGGAGGAGGCCGTCCAGTCCGCAGCGCATCGGGGGCAGGGGCGCGGGCGAGCGGGGCATGGGCCGAGCGTGCCCGATCCGGGCGCGCCGCCGTCGTCGTCCGCCGGGATCTGTGGACGACGCCCCACCGAGGCCCGCAGACACGCCGCTACGTCCTGGCCGTAGCGGCGCGTCTGCGGGCTTCGGCGCCACGGGCCGCGCCGCCAGGCCCTCCCCACGACGACGGCGTCACCCGCCCGGCTCCCCCTCCCGCGTGATGCACGTCTCGGCTAGGGTGAGGAGCAATAACCGACCGATCGGTCGGGACCCGCCCGCGCCCCCGACACCAGGAGCCCCCGTGACCGTCACCGCCCCCTCCCTCCCGGAGATCCTCCCCAGCTACGTCGCCGGCAGCTGGTGGACGCCGTCGCACCCGTCCAAGGTCACCGACGTGACGGACGCGAACACCGGCGCGCGCCTGACCGGCGTCTCCACCGACGGCCTCGACACGGCCGCCGCCATCGAGCACGCCCGCACCGTCGGCCAGCAGGCCCTGGGCGAGCTGACCATCCACGAGCGCGCCCTCAAGCTCAAGGAGCTCGCGCTCTACCTGAACTCCCGCGTTCAGGAGCTCTACGACGTCTCCTTCGCCACCGGCGCCACGCAGCGCGACCACGCCTTCGACGTCGACGGCGGCATCGGCACCCTCTTCACGTTCTCCGGCAAGGGCCGCCGCGAGCTGCCGAACTCCACCGTGATCATCGACGGGGACGTGGAGCCCCTCTCCCGCGACGGCTCCTTCATCGGCGAGCACATCTACCAGCGCATCCCGGGCGTGGCCGTGCAGATCAACGCGTTCAACTTCCCTGTGTGGGGCATGCTGGAGAAGTTCGCCCCGGCCTTCGTCGCCGGCGTGCCGACCGTGGTCAAGCCGGCCACCCCCACCGGCTACGTCACGCAGAAGTGCGTCGAGCTGATGCTCGAGTCCGGCGTGCTGCCCGAGGGCTCGATCCAGCTGATCTCCGGCTCCGCCCGCGACCTGCTGGACCACCTGGACTACCGCGACCACGTCGCGTTCACCGGCTCCGCCGCCACCGCGGCCACGCTGAAGAAGCACCCGAACGTGCAGGAGGGCGGCGTCCGCTTCACCGCGGAGACCGACTCCCTCAACGCCGCCATCCTCGGCCCGGACGCGGACCCGGAGTCCCCCGAGTTCGAGGCGTTCGTGAAGGCCGTCTTCCAGGAGATGACGGTCAAGGCCGGCCAGAAGTGCACCGCCATCCGCCGGGTGATCGTCCCGCAGGACCGCGTCGAGGCCGTGACCGCCGCCCTCACCGAGCGCCTGGCCGCGAAGGTCGTCCTGGGCGACCCGCGCGTCGAGGGCACCACCATGGGCGCCCTGGCCTCGAAGGAGCAGCAAGGCGAGGTCCGCGGCGCGGTGCAGCGCCTGGTCGACGCCGGCGGTCAGGTCCGCCTCGGCGGCCCCGAGGGCTCGACCGGCGACGCCGACGCCGAGTCCGGCGCGTTCTTCGCCCCCACGGTGCTCACCTTCGAGGACGCGCGCACCCCCGAGGTGCACAGCATCGAGGCGTTCGGTCCGGTCACCTCGGTGATCGGCTACACGGACGTGGCCGACGCCGTGGCCCTGGCGGCCCTGGGCTCGGGATCGCTCGTGGCCACGGTCGCCACGAACGACGGTGAGACCGCCCGCGCGTTCGCCGCCGGGATCGGCGCCCACCACGGCCGCGTGCACGTCCTGAACCGCCAGACCGCCACGACCACCACCGGTCACGGCGCCCCCGTGCCGGTGCTGATCCACGGCGGCCCCGGCCGCGCCGGCGGCGGCGAGGAGCTCGGCGGGGTCCGCGCCGTGAAGCACTACATGCAGCGCACGGCGATCCAGGGCTCCCCGGACATGCTCACGGCCATCACCGGCGTGTGGCATCAGGGCGCCGCGGCCCACACGGTGACGCGCGAGGACGTGGAGGCCGGCACGGCCGTGCACCCGTTCTACAAGTCCCTGGCCGAGCTGACGGTGGGCGACCAGTTCGCCTCCGGCCTGCGCACCGTCACCCTGGAGGACATCACCGCCTTCGCGGAGGAGACCGGGGACAGGTTCTACGCCCACACGGACGAGGAGGCCGCCATGGCCAACCCGTTCTTCCCGCGCCGGGTGGCCCACGGCTACCTGCTGGTCTCGTGGGCCGCGGGGCTGTTCGTGGCCCCGGATCCGGGCCCGGTGCTGGCCAACTACGGCCTGGAGAACCTGCGCTTCATCACGCCGGTGACCTACGACGACGCCATCCGCGTGACCCTGACGGCCAAGCGCATCACCCCGCGCGTGAGCGACGAGTACGGCGAGGTGGCCTGGGACTGCCGGATCCACAACCAGAAGGACGAGCTCTGCGCCCAGTACGACGTGCTGACGCTCGTGGCCAAGACCTGGCCGATGGCCCCGTCCGAGACCTCCCAGGGCTGAGCCCCCCTGCTTCGACGGGCCGTCCCGTGCGCCCGCTGCGCGCCGGGCGGCCCGTCGTCGTCCCCGGGAACAAGGAGCGTGCCCGGGGCGTTCACCTGTACGTCCCATTCGGACCGCGAGAGAAGAAGGTCGACACACATGTCCGAGTTCACCCGTTTCGAGCAGGTCGCCGTGCTGGGCACCGGCGTGCTGGGTTCGCAGATCATCATGCAGGCGGCGTACCACGGCAAGAAGGTGATGGCCTACGACGCCGTGCCCGCCGCCCTCGAGGGGATCGAGCGCCGCTGGGCGTGGATCCGCCAAGGCTACGAAGCAGACCTCGGGGAGGGCTACGACCCGCAGCGCTTCGACGAGGCCATCGCCCGCATCACGCCGACCTCGGACCTCGGCGAGGCCCTGGCGGATGCGGACATCGTGATCGAGGCCGTCCCGGAGAACCTGGAGCTCAAGCGCAAGGTGTGGGCCCAGGTGGGCGAGCTCGCCCCCGCCACGACCCTGTTCGCCACGAACACCTCCTCCCTGCTGCCCTCGGACTTCGCCGACGCCAGCGGCCATCCGGAGCGCTTCCTGGCCCTGCACTACGCCAACCGCATCTGGGCGCAGAACACCGCCGAGGTCATGGGCACCGCCGCGACCTCGCCGGAGGCCGTCGCGGGAGCCCTGCAGTTCGCCGAGGAGACCGGCATGGTCCCCGTGCACGTGCGCAAGGAGATCCCGGGCTACTTCCTCAACTCCCTGCTCATCCCGTGGCTGCAGGCCGGCTCCAAGCTGTACATGCACGGAGTGGGCAACCCGGCGGACATCGACCGCACCTGGCGCGTGGCCACCGGCAACGAGCGCGGCCCGTTCCAGACCTATGACATCGTGGGCTTCCACGTGGCCGCCAACGTCTCCCGCAACACGGGCGTCGACTGGCAGCTCGGCTTCGCTGAGCTGCTCGAGAAGAGCATCGCCGAGGGCCACAGCGGCGTGGCCGACGGCCAGGGGTTCTACCGCTACGGGCCGGACGGGGAGAACCTCGGCCCGGTGGAGGACTGGAACCTGGGCGACAAGGACACCCCGCTCGGCTGACCTCCTCCGCTGACGGATCAGGGGCCGTCCGGTGCGCACCACGCATCGGGCGGCCCCGTTGCGTGCCCCCGCCGCTTCCTTGTGGCATCCGTCACAGCGCACGTAGAGTCGGGCCATGACGACCTCCCGACTCCCCCTGCTCGGCGCCCTCGCCGTGGGCGCGCTCGCCCTCGCCGGGTGCGCGGGCGGCGGCGGCGCGGAGCCCTCCTCCCCCGCCCCCTCGTCGGCGTCGTCCACGACGACGGCGGCCTCGTCCGCCCCCACGTCGCCCGCGGCCAGCAGCTCCACGGAGAGCACGGGCGCGGCGGAGAGCACGGCCGGCGCCTCCGCCTCGGGCAGCCTGTCCCTCGAGATGCCCCCCGCGCTGGACGGGCAGCGGACCCTGGCCGTGCAGGCCGCCGTCCAACGGGCCGCGGGGCCGGGGTCCGAGGTGGGGCTGAGCGCCGCCTCGCCGCTGGAGCGGCAGACGGAGCTGCGCCAGCGGGCCGCCGGCCTGGAGCAGGCGGTCGACGCCGGTGCGAGCCCGGCTTCCACCCGCAGCGCGGAACAGCAGGCCTGCCTGGACGCCACCCGCTCCGATCTGGAGCGGGACGCCGAGGCCGGGGCGGCGGACCTGGGGCTCACGGCCCAGCCGGAGACGGCCGCCACGACCGGCGGCGGGCCCACCACGACACCGGCGCCCTCCTTCACGGCGTCCCCCGACGCCGAGGTCACTCCGCTCGGCGTGCGCGTCACCGTGTACCCCACGGAGGAGGCCGCCCGCGCCGCCCTGGAGGACGCCCGAGCGGCGGCGCAGGCCTGCACCGGGGTGGACCTGGCCGGGCTCGACGTGGAGAGCGTGACGCGGACCGAGCACGAGGGCGGCACCGCGTACACGGCGCTCCCGGCCCCCGGGGGGTCCGTCTACTCTCACCTGACGGCCGTGCAGGACGGCGCCCGCACCGTGGCCGTGGCCCAGGCCGACGCGGACGGCGGGGTGCCCGCGGACGCGGAGGACCGCGCGGCCTCGATCGTGGCCGACGTGCTCGCCGCGCTGGACGGCGAGGGCTGAGGACAGCGGGCCCTCAGCCCCGCAGGCCCCCGAGCACCACGCCCGTGACGGCGTCGATCATCTGGCCCGGTCCCTCCTGGCCGGGGACGCCGCGATCCGGCCGGTACCAGTCGACGATCGAGTTGATCATCCCGAGCGCCAGACGGGCGAGGTTGCGCGGGGTCACGTCGGAGCGCACCGCACCCGCGGCCTGGGCGGCCTCGAGCAGGTCACCGAAGCGCCGGGTGATCTCACGACGGCGCTCGACGGCGGCCACCTCGACCGCCGAGTTCCCGCGCAGGCGCAGCAGCAGGGTCACCTCGGGCTGCTTCTCCGCCAGCACCCCGAGCGTGCCGCGGATGGCCGCCTCGACCTGCGCGCCGGCGTCGACCCCGCTGGCCACCACATCGTCCAGGCACGCCTCGAGGGCGTCGAGCGCCTCCGTCACCGCGTGGTCGAGGATCGCCTCCTTGGACTCCACGTGGTGGTAGATCGCGGACTTGGAGATGCCCAGGTGGGTGGCGAGCATGCCCATGGAGGTCGCCTCGTAGCCGTGCCGGTTGAAAAGCTCGACGCACTCGGCCAGCAGCGTCTGCCGGTCATAGCCGGGCCGGCCGCGGCGCGGGGTGGGGCTGCTCTGGGGCACGGGGCTCCTTCGGGGGCGGGCGGACGCCGACGACGACGACGGTGCACCGGTCCACTCTACCGGGCACGCCGGCGTCGGGTTCGGCCGCGGGGGCGGGATCAGGCCTGGTCGCGCAGGTCGTAGATGCGCTTGAGCTTGCCGGAGGAGCGGGCGAGGGTCTCCGGCTCCACCACGTTGATCACGCACGAGGAGCCGATCTTCGTCTTGATCTCCATGCGCAGGTGCGCGGCGCAGGCCTGGGCCTCCTCGAGGGTCGCATGATCGCGGCGCTCGATGTTCACGGCCATCTGGTCCATGCGGTCCGGGCGGGTGATCTCGAGGGTGAAGTGCGGCGACAGGGCCGGCTCCTTGAGGGCCAGCTCCTCGATCTGCGACGGGAACAGGTTCACACCGCGCAGGATGATCATGTCGTCCGAGCGGCCGGTGATGCGGCCCATGCGGCGGTGGCCCGGGTGCGTGGTGCCCGGCAGCAGGCGGGTGAGGTCGTGGGTGCGGTACCGGATGATCGGCAGCGCCTGCTTGGTGAGCGAGGTGAAGACGAGCTCGCCGTGGCGGCCGGTCTCGAGGACCTCGTCCGTGAGCGGGTCGATGATCTCGGGGCGGAAGTGGTCCTCCCAGATGTGGGAGCCGTCCTTGGTGGCCGCGGACTCGCCGGCCACGCCCGGGCCCATGACCTCGGAGAGGCCGTAGATGTCCAGGGCGTCGAGGTCGAAGGTCTGCTCGATCTCGCGGCGCATCTCCTCGGTCCACGGCTCGGCGCCGAGGATCGCGACCTCGAGGGAGGACTCGCGGGGGTCCAGGCCGAGCTTCTTGAAGCCGTCCGCGATGGTCAGCAGGTAGGTGGGCGTGGAGAGGATGGCGCGCGGCTGGAAGTCGGTGATCAGCTGCACCTGCTTCTCCGTCTGCCCGCCGGACATCGGGATCACGGCCGCCCCGATGCGCTCGGCGCCGTAGTGGGCGCCGAGGCCGCCGGTGAACAGGCCGTAGCCGTACGCGTTGTGCACGCGGTCACCGGGGCGGATGCCGCCGGCGCGGAAGCAGCGGGCGACGAGGGTGGTCCACGTGGCCAGGTCGTCGTCGGTGTAGCCGACCACGGTGGGCTGGCCGGTGGTGCCGGAGGAGGCGTGGATGCGGCGCAGCTCGGGGCCCGTGGCGGCGAACGCGCCGAACGGGTAGCTCTTCCGCAGGAACTCCTTGTCCGTGTACGGGAACTTGGCGAGGTCCCCGAGCTCCCTGAAGTCCGAGGGGTGGACGCCGTGCGCGTCGAAGTGCTCCCGATACGCGGGCACGTTCTCGTAGGCGTGGTGCAGGGTCCAGCGGAGGCGTTCGAACTGAAGCGCCTCGATCTGGTCCCGGCTCATCATCTCCTCGGGGTCCGGGGCCCCGCGGTCGGCGGGGGCGGGCAGGGGTGCCGGCGTGTACGGGTTGGGGATCGAGGCCTCGAGCATGGCGTCCTCCTGGGGATGCGGGGGCGGGCGGCGGTCGACGACGGCGGCGCACCGGCGGGTGCGCCCGTCGGTCAGCGTCCGGGGGCGGGGATGGTGCGGGAGCGGCCGCGGAAGGCGGCCACCGGGGTGCCGTCGTCGGTGGTGACGGTGATGTCGTAGACGGCCGAGCGGCCGGCGGCGGTGACCAGGCGGCCCTCGGCGACGAGGGTCTGCCCGGCGCGGGTGGCCGCGAGGAAGTTGACGTCCACGCCGGAGGCCACGGTGAGGGTGGAGCCGTCCGAGGCGGGGTCGTTGCAGGTCAGCGCGAAGCACGTGTCCGCGAACGCGAAGACGGCGCCGCCGTGGGCCAGGCCGAAGCCGTTGTGCTGGTCCTCGGTGAGCGTCATCCGAATGCGCGTGTGGTCCTTCTCGGCGGCCTCGAGGGTGACGCCGAGCCACCGCGCCACGCGGTCCTCCGCGAGCATGGGGTGGTGGGCGGTCTCGGTCATGGGCGGGCCTCCCTGCCGGCACGGGCGCGCCGGCGCGGCGGCGCAGAGAATTACTGAACGATCATTAGGTAACTCTCTGGATGTGATCCACGTCAAGTCCGGTCCGGTGTGTGACGCTCGCCGCCCCCGCCGCCGCCGGGGCGAGGCGCACCGGGACCCTGTGCGCGGGCCCTGCCCATCGCGTCCGCGACTCCTGTCTAGGGTGACGGCATGGTGACCTTCGCGCCGGACCGCGCCTCCTTCATGCTCAGCCCCTCGGACATCACCGCCGCCGCGACGTGCACGTACGGGTGGCTGCGCGGGACGGTGGACCCCGCGCTCGGGCGCGCCCCGCGGATCGGCGTGGCGGACGCGTTCCTCGAGCGGGTCTCCCGCCTCGGGGACGAACACGAGTCCCGCGTGCTCGCGCGACTTGAGGCGGAGCAGGGCGCAGACCAGGTGGTCCGGCTCGCCCGCCCGGAGCGCTACACGCCCGAGGGCGTGCGGGCCGCCCGCGAGCGCACCGCGGCGGCGTTGGCCGCGCGTCCCGCCGTCGTGTTCCAGGGGATGCTGCACGACGGCGCGTTCGGCGGCCTGGCCGACTTCCTCGTGCTCCGCACGGACGAGGAGCACCCCGAGGGTGCGTACGAGGTGGTGGACACGAAGCTGGCCCGGCATGCGCGGGTGACGGCGCTGCTGCAGATCGCCGCGTACGCGGACCTGCTGGACGGCATGGGCGTGCCGCGGGCGCGGCGGGGCAGCCTGTGGCTCGGGGACGGTTCCCGGCACGTCGCGGACCTGGACGAGGTGATCCCGGTGTACCGGCACCAGCGCGCCCGGCTGGAGGCGCTGCTGCAGGATCACGTGGCCGCCGGGGAGCCCGCCCGCTGGGGCGACGACCGCCTGAGCGTCTGCGGCGCATGCGAGGCGTGCGAGGAGGCCGTCGCCGAGCACCGGGACGTGCTGCTCACGGCGGGGGCCACGCGGTTGCAGCGCACCCGGCTGCGCGAGGCCGGCATCACGACCATCGAGCAGCTCGCGGCGTCCGTCGCACCGCCGGAGGGCATGGCCCGCCGCACGTGGGAGGCGCTGCGGGAACAGGCGGCGATCCAGCTGGAGCCGGCCGGGGCGGGCGGGGTGCCGCCGCATCGGATCGTGGACCCGCGCGCCGTGACGGGGCTGCCGGCGCCGGACGCCGGAGACGTCTTCTTCGACTTCGAGGGGGACCCGCTGTGGGTCTCCGCGGACGGGAGCATGGAGGGCCTCGAATACCTGTGGGGCTGGGTCGAGGCGCCGGGCGGGGACACCGCGCGCACCGCCTCGGCCGACTTCCGGTTCACGGGCCTGTGGGCGGACACCCGTGCCGCCGAGCGGGCGGCGCTCGAGCAGTTCGTGGCGTTCGTGGAGGCGCGGCGCGCGGCCCACCCGGGGATGCGGATCTACCACTACGCCGCGTACGAGGTCACCGCGCTGAGACGCCTGACCGTGCGCCACGGCGTGGGCGAGCGCGAGCTGGACGACTGGCTGCGCGCGGGGCTGTTCGTGGACCTCTACTCCACGGTCCGCGCCGCCCTGCGGGCCGGTGTGCCGAGCTACTCCATCAAGAAGCTGGAGCCCCTCTACATGGGGGCGGAGCACCGGGCGGAGGACGGCGTCACGACGGCGGCGGACAGCGTCACCGAGTACCACCGGTACGTCGCCGCGATGGAGGCCGGGGACACCGAGGTCGCGAGGGCGATCCGCGCCGACATCGAGGACTACAACCGGTACGACTGCGTCTCCACGGCGCGGCTGCGGGACTGGCTGCTGGCGCAGGTCGAACAGGATCCGGATGCCCCGAGGTCGCCGCAGGGAGCCGCGGCGGAGCCGGAGACCCCGCTGGTCGAGCCAGCCCCGGAGCCCGAGCAGGACCTCACGGCCGCGTTGCTCGCGTTGGTGCCCGCGCCGGGCGCGGAGGCATTGCCTGGGCCGGAGGAGCGCGGCGTCGCCCTGCTCGCGGCCGGCCTCGGGTTCTACCGTCGCGAGGAAAAGCCCATGTGGTGGGCGTACTTCGACCGGGGCGTCTCCCCCGTGGACGAGTGGCAGGAGCCCCGTGCCAACGTGGTCGTGGACCGGGTCGACGTCGTGGAGGACTGGAACCGGCCGACCAGCCGGCACGCCCTGCAGCGGGTGCTCCGGGTGACCGGTTCCCTCGAGCCCGGCACCCTGTTCGTGCCGGGCGCCACCGTGAAGTCCGTCTACGAGGACCTTCCGGTTCACGCCGAGCTGCAGCCGAACGCGGTGCGCTGGATCGGCCTGAACATGGACGTGGAGGAGGTGGAGGATCTGCCGGACGGGCGCTCCGTGTTGCGGCTGCGTGAGAAGCTGACCCGCGGCGCCGAGCCGTTCGACCAGCTGCCCATGGCGGCCTTCCACTACGCGAAGGTCCCCACGGACAGCCTCGAGGCGCGCATCCGCGAGCTCGCGGTTGCCACGGACGCGGTGGGCGCACTGCCCGCACCCGGCGCGTCCGCGTGCGTGGACATCCTCGCCCGACGCACCCCCGCGACGACGGGCCGCCCCCTGCCGGAGATCGTCGCCGACGCGGAGGGCGAGCTCGACCGCACCGCGCTGCTCGTAGAGGCCCTCGAGTCCGCCCGCGGCTCCTACGTGGCGGTGCAGGGCCCTCCCGGCACAGGCAAGACGCACGTGGGCAGTCACGCCGTGAAGGCGCTCCTCGAGCGCGGCTGGAGCGTGGGCGTCACCGCGCAGTCCCACGCGGTCGTGGAGAACTTCCTGCAGAAGCTCCTCTCGATCGGGGTGCCCGCCGAACGCGTCGTCAAGGCGATCTCCAGCCGGGCGAGGCCGAACCCGGACGCCCCGTGGGAGGAGGTCCACAACAAAGACGCCGGTGGCCTCGCCGGCCCCGGCCGCGTCGTCGGGGGCACCCCCTGGACGTTCGCGCACGGCACGTTCCCCGGCGTCGACCTGCTCGTGATCGATGAGGCGGGCCAGTTCTCCCTCGCGCACACCCTCGCCGCCGGATCCGCGGCCGAGACGCTGCTCCTGCTCGGCGATCCCCGCCAGCTCCCCCAGGTCACCCAGGGCATCCACCCGGAACCGGTGGGTGATGCCGCCCTGGACTGGCTGATTGAGGGGCAGGCCACCCTCCGCGCCGACCGCGGCTTCTTCCTGGACACCTCGTGGCGCATGCACTCGACGCTCACCCACGCGGTCTCCGAGCTCTCCTACGCCGGCCGCCTGCGCTCGCACACCCCGCGCACGGACGCCCGCCGGCTCGACGGCGTGGAGCCCGGGCTGCACCCGTGGCCGGTCTCCCACACGGGCAACGCGGTGTCCTCGCCGGAGGAGGCCGCGGCCGTCGTCGAGATCATCCGGTCACTGCTCGGCCGCACCTGGTCCACCGGCCCGGACGACCCCGGCCGACCGCTCGAGCCGTCCGACGTGATCGTGGTGGCCCCGTACAACGCGCAGGTCGCCGCGGTCCGGGAGGCGCTCGATGCCGCCGGTCTCGAGGGCACCGCCGTCGGCACCGTGGACAAGTTCCAGGGCCGGGAGGCCGCCGTCGCGATCCTGACGATGGCGGCGTCCTCACCGCAGGAGGTGCCGCGCGGGCTGGACTTCCTCCTGAACCGGAACCGGCTCAACGTGTCGATCTCGCGCGGACAGTGGGCCGCCTACCTCGTCCACTCCCCCGCCCTCGCGGACGCGCTGCCCACCAGCCCCGAGGACCTGCCGATGATCGGCGCGTTCCTGCGGCTCGTGCACCGCTGACTCAGTCGGTGGCGCCCTGGCGCAGCAGGAACCGCTGCAGCTTGCCGGAGGGGGTCTTGGGCAGCCGGTCCACGAAGTGCACCCGGCGCGGGTAGGCGTGCTTGGAGTACTCGTCGCGGACCTTCGCCTGCAGCTCGGCCGCCAGGGCGTCCGGGTCCGCGACGGCCCCGGCGGGCACCACGAACGCCACGACCTCCTCGCCGCGCACCCCCTCCGGGTCCGGCAGGCCGACGACGGCGACCTCCTGCACCCGCGGGTGGTCGATGAGCACGGACTCCACATCGAACGGGCCGATCCGGTACCCGGCGGCGAGGATCACGTCGTCGTCCCGGGAGGAGAAGAAGAACCAGCCGTCGTCGTCCTGCCGGGCGGTGTCCCCGGTCAGGTACCAGCGCCCGTCCGGGGTGAAGCGCTCCGCGGTCTTCTCCGGCTCCCCGAGGTAGCCGGGGAACCAGAACAGGGGCGAGGCCGCGTCGATCGCGATCTGCCCGTCCCGGATCTCCGCGGCGATCCCCGGCAGGGGCACACCCATCGAACCCGGGCGGGGCGGCGCGGCCAGCTCGGGGTGCGCGGGGGTGCAGATGACCATGCCCAGCTCGGTCTGGCCGTAGTGGTCGCGGATCTCCGTGCCGAGGGCCGACCGGCCCCACTCGAGCACGGACGGCGGCAGCGGCTCCCCCGCCGTGGACACGCGCCGCAGCCGCAGCGGGGCGTCCTCGGTGACCTCCCCGGCCTTGGCCAGCGCGCGGAACATCGTGGGGGCGCCGGCGAGGTTCGTGATGCCCTGCGAGCGGATCACCTCGACCATGGTCGCCGGGGAGAAGGCGCCGCGGTACTGGACCGAGGTCGCCCCGAGCATCAGCGTGCCGACGATCCCGTAGTACAGCCCGTACGCCCAGCCGTGGTCGGCCGCGTTCCAGAACAGGTCCTCGGGGCGCAGGTCCACCGCGCACGTGAGGTAGACGGCGAACGCGGCGGCCGCGCGCAGCGGCACAGGCACCCCCTTGGGGCGGCCGGTGGTGCCGGAGGTGAACAGCAGGGCGATCGGCCCGTCCCCGCCGACGGCGACGTCCTCGGCCAGCGGCGCGGAGTCCGCGAGCGCGTCCCACTCCGGGCCGGTGCGGATGATCTCGATGCCCGGGATGTCCGTGAGCTTCTCGGCCTGGCGGGGCTCGGCGACGACGAGCCGCGCCGCCGCGCCCTCGATGCGCATCCGTGCGGCGCCCTCTGCGAACGCGGTGAACAGCGGCACGTGCACGGCGCCGAGCCGCCAGAGGGCCAGCAGCGTGATGACGAGCTCCTCCCGTTTGGACATCATCACGGGCACGCGGTCGCCGCGCGTGACGCCGCGGGCGGCGAGGCCGGTGGCGAGGCGGCGGGAGCGGTCGGCCAGCTCGCCGAAGGTGAGGTCGACGGCGGACATGTCCTCCGCCACGAACCGGAACGCCACCGCGTCGGCCGGCCAGCGGTCGCAGAGCAGGTGGGCGGCGCAGGCGTCCGGGGCCTCGACGTCGGCGACCCACCCGGCCATCAGCCGGTCGATCGTCCCGGCCTCGCTGGCCTGCCCGGTCCGTTCCGTCATCTCGGTCTCCTCATCCCTCTCGGCACGCCGACGCCGGGCGACGGCGACGTCAGCCACGGTAGGTCCACCGCGCCCCGGGCCACCGGGCGCGTCCGCATGTTGCACTCGATGTTGCACTCGCCACCCCGTCGCGGTCGAGGACGGACCCGGTCGTCGCCTTCGTCGGGCGTCCGCGGCGCCTGCCAGAATGGGGGCCATGACCTCACAGCCCGCGTCCACCGCCCACCGCCGTTCCCTCGCCGAGGCCGGCATCGCCCTCGGCCCCCTGGACGGCCGCTACCGTGCGGCGGTGGAGCCGCTCGTGGAGCACCTGTCCGAGGCGGCGCTGAACCGCAACCGCATCCACGTGGAGGTCGAGTGGTTCATCCACCTGGCCGAGCACCGTGTGCTGCCGGGTCTGACGCCCCTCACGGCCGAGCAGCAGGCGGGCCTGCGGGCGATCGTCACGGACTTCGACGCGGAGTCCGTGGCCGAGCTGGCGGCCACCGAGAAGGTCACGGTGCACGACGTGAAGGCCGTCGAGTACTTCATCGCCGACCGCCTCGAGGGGCTGGGTCTGGGCCGGCTGAAGCCGCTCGTGCACTTCGCGTGCACCTCCGAGGACATCAACAACCTCGCCTACGCGGTGGGCGTGCGCGACGCCGTCGAGCAGGTCTGGCTGCCGGCCGCCCGCGCCGCCGTGGCCACCGTCTCCGCGATGGCCGCCGAGGCCGCCGAGACCCCCATGCTCTCCCGCACGCACGGCCAGCCGGCCACGCCCACCACGCTGGGCAAGGAGATGGCCGTGTTCGTGCACCGTCTGACCCGCCAGACCCGGCGCATCGCCGGCCAGGAGTACCTGGGCAAGATCAACGGCGCCACCGGCACCTACGCCGCCCACCTCGCCGCCGCCCCGGACGCGGACTGGCCGGCCCTGTCCCGGTCCTTCGTGGAGCACCTCGGCCTCACCTGGAACCCGCTGACCACCCAGATCGAGTCCCACGACTGGCAGGCGGAGCTGTACGCCGACGTCGCGCGCTTCAACCGGATCCTCCACGGCTTCTGCGTGGACGTGTGGAGCTACATCTCCATCGGCTACTTCGCGCAGATCCCCGTGGCCGGCGCGACCGGCTCCTCCACCATGCCGCACAAGGTGAACCCGATCCGCTTCGAGAACGCGGAGGCCAACCTCGAGCTCTCCTGCGCCCTGCTCGACTCGCTGGGCGCCACCCTCGTGGAGTCCCGTTGGCAGCGCGACCTCACGGACTCGACGTCGCAGCGCAACATCGGCGTGGCCCTCGGCCACTCGGTGCTCGCCCTGACCAACATCACCAAGGGCATGGGCCAGCTCCAGGTCGCCGCGCCCGTACTGGCGGAGGACCTCGACACGAACTGGGAGGTGCTCGGCGAGGCCGTCCAGACCGTGATGCGTGCCGAGGCGATCGCCGGCGTCGAGGGCATGGACAACCCCTACGAGCGCCTCAAGGAGCTGACCCGCGGCCACCGCGTGGACGGGGCGCGCATGCGCGAGTTCGTGCAGGGCCTCGGCCTGTCGGAGGCGGCCCAGGCGCGCCTGCTGGAGCTGACCCCGGCCGGGTACACCGGCGTGGCGGCGGAGCTGGCCAAGGAGTTCGGCCCCGCGCAGGACTGACCCGGGCCGCCTGACGGGGGACGATGGGCGGGTGCTGCTTCCACTTCTCCCCGTGTGGCTGCTGTCCGCCGCCCCCAAGGACCCCGCCGAACTCGAACGGGACGTGCCCGAGCCGATCGACGCGCACGGCGAGCTCGCCGACGCGATCACCGCGGCGATCACCGCCGTGGACCTCGTGGGCGTGTTCTTCTTCGCGATCTCGGGTGCCGTCCTCGCCGTGCGCAAGGGCTACGACATCGTCGGCTCCCTGCTGCTGGCCCTCATGGTGGGCACGGGCGGCGGTGTCGTCCGGGACCTCGTGGTCGGCCGGGACGTGCCCGCGGCCTTCGACAACCCCTGGTACCTGATCCTGCCGGCGGTCGCGTCGCTAGCGGTGTTCCTCCGCATCTTCGACGGCGAGCGCGGCCACCACGCCGTCATGGCCTTCGACGCCATCGGCCTGGCCGTGTACTGCGTGGTGGGCACGCGCATCGCCCTGCTCGCCGGCCTGAGCCCGGTCGCCGCCGCGGTGCTGGGCCTGGTGACCGCCGTCGGCGGCGGCATCCTGCGCGACGTCGTCGCCGGGGAACCGCCCGCCGTGTTCGGCGGGCGCGGCTGGTACGCGCTGCCGGCCATCCTCGGCGCGGGCACGACGGCGGCCCTCGGCCAGGCGGAGCTCCTCGGCCCGCTGACCTCGGCGGCGGTGATGGTGCTCGTGCTCGTGCTGCGCGTGGTGTCGCTGCGCAGGGAGTGGCTCGCCCCGGGGGCCGAGATCTCGGGGGAGACCCAGCGCCAGCGCCTGGATCCGCACGACGAGCCGCCCGTGCCGGACATCCGCGACCGCAAGGGCAGGGACGGGCCGCCCGCCGACCCCGGCGAGGACGGCCCCCCGGCGAACGAGGAGACGCCCGGAACCGACGAAGACGTCACACCTCCGGGGACACCCGGGTGAACAAACGAGCCACTGCGCGGGCCGCCCGGGACAATGGCCGGTGAATCCCCGGACCCAACGGAAGGAGCCGCCGTGGACGTGCAGCAGTTCTTCGCCACCCTCACCGACGTCCCGTGGCTGCTCACGACCCTGGACCTGATCGGGATCTTCTTCTTCGCCACCTCGGGGGCACTGCTGGCGGCACGCAAGCAGTTCGACCTGGTGGGCTCGCTGGCGCTGTCCCTGCTGGCGGGCCTGGGCGGCGGCTTCACGCGGGACATCCTGCTGGACCGCGGTCTGCCCGCGTCCCTGGAGAACCCGGTCTACCTGGCCCCGCCCGTGCTGGTGTCCCTGCTCGTGTACGTCAAGGTGATCCACCCGAATCGGCTGAACCTGACCATCACCCTGTTCGACGCCGCCGGGCTCGCCCTGTTCACGGTGTCCGGTGTGCTGCTGGCGCACTCGATGGGCGTGCACCCGGTGTCCACAGTCGTGATCGCGATGGTCACGGCGCTGGGTGGCGGCGTGCTGCGGGACATCGTCGCCAACGAGGTCCCGTCCATCTTCGACCCCCGCGGCGTCTACGTGCTCCCCACGTTCCTGGGCGCGGTGCTGGCGACCGTGGTGGCGATGAACGGCGCGCTCAACGCGTTCACGGGCTTCCTCATCGCGTTCCTGATCTTCGCGGTGCGGATGATCGCCTACCGCTACCAGTGGCGGTTCTTCGGCGCGGAGATCTCCCAGGACAAGGAGTCCCTCGAACGTCTGCGGCGCCTGGCCACGCAGGCGCAGGAGGCGGCCGCACGCCGGGTGGAGCGCACCCTCGAACGCCGGCTGCGCTCCCCCGGCGCCCCCGCCTTCCCCGACGACGACACGCACGGATCCTACGGACCGCGGGAGGAATACGAGGACCAGGTGCGGGTGGACGACTACGACCCGCAGACCCAGACGATCACCGTCATCGACCCCGCCTCACACCAGCAGGTGCGCCTGGACCGCGGCACCGGTGTCATGGACGTCACCGACCTGCGCACCGGGCGCACGCGCAGCTTCGACGACCCCGAACACGACTGGATCGCGGACGACCCGGAGGACCCGAGGGACTGAGGGATGCGGTGGGCCCGACGCCGGGCCGCGCACCCCGCGAACAGGTCTATGCTGAGAGTCCATGACCGGCACGCATGAGACCGCCCGCCCCGCCAGCACGACCACGGAGGCCGCGGCCTCCGGCCCCCTCCACCGCGTCGGATTCGACCGCGCGAAGTACATCGAGCTCCAGTCCCAGCACATCCAGGAGCGCCGCCGCCAGATCGGCGGGAAGCTGTACCTGGAGATGGGCGGCAAGCTCTTCGACGACCTGCACGCCTCCCGCGTCCTGCCCGGCTTCACCCCGGACAACAAGATCGCGATGCTCGACCGCATCAAGGACGAGACCGAGATCCTGGTGTGCTTCAACGCCAAGGACCTCGAGCGGAACAAGGTCCGCGCGGACCTGGGCATCACGTACGAGGACGACGTCCTGCGCCTCGTGGACGTGTTCCGGGAGCGCGGGTTCCTGGTGGAGCACGTGGTGGTCACGCAGCTGGAGGACGCCAACCACCGCGCGCTGGCGTTCCTCGAGAAGCTCGAACGCCTCGGCCTGAAGGTGGCCCGCCACCGCGTGATCCCCGGCTACCCGCACGCCATGTCCACGATCGTCTCGGAGCAGGGCTTCGGCGCCAACGAGTGGTCCGAGACCACGCGGGACCTCGTCGTCGTGACGGCCCCCGGCCCGGGCTCCGGCAAGCTGGCGACGTGCCTGAGCCAGGTGTACAACGATCGGCAGCGGGGCATCCCGGCCGGCTACGCGAAGTTCGAGACGTTCCCCATCTGGAACCTGCCGCTCGAGCACCCGGTGAACGCCGCCTACGAGGCCGCCACCGTGGACCTGGACGACATCAACCTGATCGACCCGTTCCATCTGGCCGAGTACGGCGAGCGGGTGACCAGCTACAACCGCGACGTCGAGGTGTTCCCGCTGCTGTCCGCGCTGCTGGAGAAGGTCACGGGCACCACCCCGTACAAGTCCCCCACGGACATGGGCGTGAACATGGCCGGCGCGGCGATCGTGGACGACGAGGTGTGCCAGGAGGCCGCGAAGCAGGAGATCATCCGGCGCTACTACAAGGCTCAGGTCAACGAGGCCCTGGAGGGCGCGGACGACACCGAGTCCGAGCGTGTGGCCCTGGTGATGTCCAAGCTGGGCCTGAGCTCGGAGGACCGCCCGGTGGTGGGTGCCGCGCAGCTGGTGGCCGAGCGCACCGGTGAGCCCGGCGCGGCCGTGCAGCTGGCGGACGGCACCCTGGTGACCGGCAAGACCTCGGAGCTGCTGGGCTGCTCCGCCGCGGTGCTGCTCAACGCCCTCAAGGTGCTGGCCGGCATCGAGGACGACGTGCACCTGCTCTCCCCCGCCTCGATCGAGCCGATCCAGACACTCAAGACCGTGCATCTGGGCTCCAAGAACCCGCGGCTGCACACGGATGAGGTGCTGATCGCGCTGTCCGTGTCCGCGGCGACCGACGAGAACGCGAAGGCGGCCGTCGAGCAGCTGGCGAGCCTCGAGGGCTGCGACGTGCACACGACGACGATCCTCGGCTCCGTGGACGAGGGCATCTTCCGGTCCCTGGGGATGCTCGTGACGAGCGAGCCGAAGTTCCAGAAGAAGGGGCTGTACCGGAAGCGGTGAGGCGGGGCGATCCGGGCGGTCGCTTTCGTTGACGAAACGGGCGACCTCGAGGCGTTTTCGTTCGAGAAGTGGGAGCGGGCCGCGCGTGGGTCGCGGCCCGCTCAGGAGGCCCCGGCGGTGCGCCGGGGCCTCCTCTCGTAGTAAGGCGGTAGATAAGCACGGCAAGAGGCAGATGAAACGCTGCGGCGCCCCCCTAAAAGGACCCAGCCGGTACTTTGGCGGTGAGCCTCGGGGGCGCTGGGAACCGTCCGCGCATGAGCGGGACGCATGCACGCCGACGGGCTTCGGGCTGCCCTCGAGGCTACGGTAGGGGGATGAGCAAGCGACTGGCATGGACCTGGGAGGAGACCGTCCTCGCCGGCTGGGCTGCGGCCCGCAACGAGTGGCGGGGCGTGAACATGCGCTCGCCGATTGTCCTGGAGCTCTCGGATGTCCTGCAGGCGCTGCCCATCCACCCTCTTACCGACCGCCGTGGGGATTTCCGTTCCGTCGGCAGCGTGGGGCGGAAGATCAACAGCCTCCGGTCCGCGCGACCGGACTACGACGGTGTCGGACTCAGAGTCACCGCGATGGAGGCCGAGGTGACAAAGCGGTTCCTCGCGGACCAGCCTGCGATGCTCCGTCAGGCAAAGGGGATCCTTCGGGCATACGGCCAGACCTACCCCGAGGCCTGACCCGCTGCCTGTCAGCCGTCACGACGACGGCAGACCACCTCGATGATGATCGACGCCACCTCCGCCGGATCCTCGTGTTCCCAGAAGCGGAGGACCTCCCAACCACGCTCCTCCAGGACCAAGGTAGTCTCCGCATCGCGCTCCCTGTTCCGCGCCACCTTGTTCGCCCAGAACCCACCGTTGGCCTTCGGCGCGGTGTAGTGCTCTGGGCAGCCATGCCAGTAGCAACCGTCGATGAACACGGCGACCCGGGACGGGCGGAAAAGCAAGTCGGCAGTACGTCGCAGCTCCTTCTCCGGTGTGGCGTTCACCCGGTAGCGAAGACCGGAGGCGTGGACGAGTCGACGCACGGCCAGTTCAGGCTTCGTGTCACGGCCCTTGTTCGCCCGCATGGAGGCCCGCACGCCGGGAGTAGATGCCCATGACGACGCCATGCAGGTGATGGTAGACGCCGCGATGGCCGTGCCAGGTGGTCCGCCACACGCCGCAGGCCGGCTAAGGTGTTCGGCATGCCTGCCGCCCCTTCCTCCGTCTCCTCACCCACTCCGGAGGAGGGGAACATCATCACGGTCCTGGATCTCTTCGCTGGCGCCGGAGGGCTGAGCGCGGGTCTCCAGTCGGCGTCCAAGCGGTTCCGGACCGTCACCGCCGTGGAGATGGAGCCGCGGGCTGCCGCGACGTTCCAGGCCAACCACCCTGGCGCGCACGTCCACTGCGGCCGCATCGAGGACTGGCTGCAGGAGGAGGATGTCCCCCACGTCGACTTGGTGGTCGGGGGGCCACCGTGCCAGGGGTTCTCCGCGCTGGGGAAACAGGCGCTCGACGATGAGCGGAACTCGATGTGGCGTCACTACGCCGCGGCGGTCGCCGCGGCGAGGCCCCGCTTCTTCGTCATGGAGAACGTCCCCCAGTTCATGACCTCCCCGGAGTATGCGTTGTTCAAGGAGCTAGTGGAGGAGGATGGCCCACTGAAGGAGTACGACTTCACGGCGGAGGTCGTGAACGCCGCCGACTACGGGGCTGCACAGAAGCGGCGTCGCGCCATCGTCATCGGATATAGGAAGGACGTGGGGGACCCTGGACGGCCGCTCGTGACGCACGGCCCCACCACGCGGGCCATGTACAGGACCGTCCGGAACGTCATTGGCGGCCTCCCCCCGACGACGATCCTCCCCGAGAACCGGATCTATGAGTTCGAGGGGAAGTCCCTCCGCGGTCCCTTCCAGACCTCCGAGCTGCATGTAGACCGCACCTACACTCAGCGGTCCCTGGATCGCTTCAAGAAGATCCCCCTAGGCGGGAATCGCTTCGACCTGCCCGAAGACCTCAAGTGCGAGGCCTGGAAGAAACACACCACGGGCAGCGGTGACGTCATGGGCCGCCTCCACTGGGACCAGCCCTCGGTGACCATCCGGACCGAGTTCACCAAACCGGAGAAGGGTCGTTATCTCCACCCCGTGCTCGACAGGGCCATCACGCCGCGGGAGGGGGCGTTGCTCCAGGGATTCACGGAGGAGTATCTCTTCGTGGGGTCAGTGACGCAGATCGTGAAGCAGATCGGCAACGCCGTGCCGATCCCGCTCGGAGCCGCGATCGGCAGGCTGCTCCTGCCGCACTGGGCCGATCGCTGACGTCCGGTCCACCCCGCGGAAGCCCGGCACAGGGCTTCTATAGTGTTCGGAGCGTCGCCGACCGGCGGCGTCTGAGCACGATTCGTCTGGAGCCCTTGGATGACCACGGACACGTCCCCCGCTGGAGCAGGAGCCATCCCGCGGCGGAAGCTCATCGAGGTCTCCCTCCCTCTCGAGGACATCAACCGAGAGTCCGCCCGCGAGAAGTCGATCCGTCACGGTCACCCGTCCACGCTCCACCTCTGGTGGGCCCGGCGCCCGTTGGCATCCGCCCGCGCGGTGCTGTTCGCCCAACTCGTGGACGACCCCTCCTCCCACCCTGACCGCTTCCCCACCGAGGAGGACCAGCGGCGGGAACGGGAACGGCTCCATGACATCATCCGGCGGCTCGTGGTGTGGGAGAACATCGACGACGAGCGCCTCCTCGCCGAGGCCCACGCCGAGATCCTGGCCTCCACAGACGGGAACCCGCCGGCCATCCTGGATCCCTTCGCTGGCGGCGGGACGATCCCGCTCGAGGCGCAGCGGCTGGGCCTCAAGGCCCATGCGAGCGACCTCAACCCCGTGGCCGTCCTGATCAACAAGGCCCAGATCGAGATCCCCCCAAAGTTCGCCGGCCTTCCCCCCGTCTATCCCGGCGCCGCCGAGGAACGTCTAAGCGACTGGCCTGGGGCCGGCGGCCTGGCGGAGGACGTACGCCGCTACGGCGCGTGGATGCGCGACCGCGCGCTGGAACGCATCGGGCATCTCTACCCCACGGTCACGGTCAGCGACGAGCGCACGGGGGCGGCGGCTGAGGCCACGGCCATCGCATGGATCTGGGCGCGGACGGTCACCTGTCTCAACCCCGCCTGCGGCATCGAGATGCCCCTCGTCCGGTCCTGGTGGCTGGGCAAGAAGAAGGGGAAGGAGGCGTATGTGGTTCCCGAGGTCTTGGAGGACCCCGACGCCCCCACGGGCCGCAGCGTGCGCTTCTCCATCGGCCACGATCTGAGCACGGCGCCGGAGACCGATGGAACGGTAGGACGAACCGGAGCCGAATGCATCGCGTGCGGGACGGCCGTCCCTCTCAAGTACGTCCGGGAGGAGGGCCGATCCGGCCGCCTCGGGACCGCGCTGATGGCTGTCGTTGCCGAGGGAGCACGCAGGCGCACTTACACGTCTCCGTCCGAAGAACACGCACGAGCTGCTCATCAGGCGGCTCCCTCGTCAGCCCCGAACACCCCGATGCCGCCACAGGCGCCCAGCTTCCGCGTGCAGGCCTACGGCATGACGAAGCATGCGGACCTGTTCACCAATCGCCAGCTGGTCGCGCTGACCACGTTCAGCGATCTTGTCGCCGAAGCACGTGAACAGGTGCTCGCAGATGCACTGGCGAGCGGGCTGCCTCAGGGTGACCGACTCACCGACGGCGGTTCTGGCGCAGCCGCCTATGCCGATGCCATAGCCACCTATCTGGGCATGTCAGTCGGCAGGCTCTCCGATTACAGCTCCTCGATTTCGACTTGGATGCCGGACCCTAAGAACGAGGGAATCCGAAACACATTCGCTCGTCAAGCAATCCCCATGACGTGGGATTTTGCTGAGGTAAATCCGTTCAGCGAGAGCTCAGGGAATTTCGGCTTCATGATTCGCGGAATCGCCCGAGTGCTGGACACTTTCACGGGCAAAAAGTTCTCGGAAGCGGTTCAGGCAGATGCATCGGAACGCTCATACGCTGGACTTCTGGTGGCGACAGACCCCCCGTATTACGACAACATCGGCTACTCCGATCTCTCAGACTTCTTCTACGTCTGGCTGCGCCGATCACTCCGGGACGTCCATCCCGACCTCTTCGCGACCATGCTGGTTCCTAAAGCAGAGGAGCTCGTGGCGAACCCCTACCGCCATGCCGGGAAGGAAGGGGCGTCGAAGTTCTTCGAGGAGGGCTTCCAGCGCGTCTTCGCGCGCGCCCGCGAGAGCGCCTCGGAGGCCTTCCCCATCGCGGTCTACTACGCATTCAAGCAGCAGGAATTGGCGTCCGAAGGCGTGACCTCCACCGGCTGGGCCACCCTCCTCGAGGGCATGATCGGAGCAGGCTGGACCATCACCGCCACCTGGCCCGTGCGCTCGGAACGGGCCGGCCGGATGATCAGCGTGGGGACCAACGCCCTCGCGTCGTCCATCGTGCTCTCGCTCCGCCCCCGTGCGGTCACCGCCGCACCGGCCAGCCGCCGCGGCTTCGTCTCCGCCCTCAAGTCGGAACTGCCTACCGCTTTGTCGGAGATGCAGCAGGGGGCCATCGCCCCTGTAGACCTGGCCCAGTCCACCATCGGCCCGGGAATGGCGATCTTCTCCCGGTACAGCTCCGTGTTGGAGAACGACGGCACTCCCATGAGCGTGAAGACCGCCCTCGGTCTCATCAACCAGGTCTTGGACGAGGTCCTCTCGGAGAACGACGGTGACCTGGACGCGGATAGCCGCTTCTGTCTCAAGTGGTACCTCCAGTACGGCTGGGATGCGGCCCCCTACGGGGCCGCGGACGTCCTGGCCACGGCCATCAACACCTCCGTGGACGGGCTGCGCTCCGCCGGCGTCCTGACCTCGGGATCGGGGAAGGTGGCGTTGGTGCGGCCGTCGGCGCTCCCCCAGACCTGGAACCCGGCGGAGGACGACCGCATCTCCGTCTGGGAGGTCACGTGCCACCTCGCGCGGGTCCTCTCCGCTGAGGACGGCGGCGTCACAGCCGCCGCCCGACTCAGCGCCGTCGTCCAGGACCGCGGGGATGTGGACATGGACGCGGTCCAACTCCTCGCCTACCGCCTCTACGAACTGACGCAGGACAGACGCCCTGAGGACGCCCGCCTCTTCAACGCCCTGGGTGGCACCTGGACGGAGATCCAGGACGAAGCACGCACCGTCCCCACCACCCCGTCCCAGGGGACGTTCGATTTCGGAGGAGAATGATGGCCACCAGCAACCGGGAACACGTCGACACGGCCCTCGGCGTCCTCGCCGGCGTCCTGGACCCCTTCATCGCCAAGGTGCTCATGACCAAGCTCCCCGCCGGGGCGAAGGACTGGACCGTCGTCCTGACCGCCAAGGACGCGGAGAACGGCCGGACGGGCGCGATCCACGAACGCACTGACCCTCAGAGCCAGTTCCGTGTCCTCACGGAGTCCCTCCCCGGGCTCGGTTACGCCTTCAACGGCGTCCTCTCCCGGACCGAACAGGGATATGCGGGAGAGCTGCGGGAGGTGCGCAACGCCGTCGCCCACCATAAGCCGTTCACCGCGGACCAGGCGCGTCGGGCGCTGGAGACCGTGGAACTGCTGCTCCGCGCGGTCGGCGCAGCCCCGGAGGCGGACCGGGTGCGCCTCATCCGGCGGGAGATCGAACGGGCGGAGTTCGAGAAGGAGACCCGGCAGGCCACCCGCGCCCGCTCCACCCTGGTGCGGACCGACGACACGGGTCTCCGCCCGTGGCGTGAGGTGCTCCGCCCCCACCCGGACGTCCGCAGCGGGGACTTCGCCTCCGCCGAGTTCGCGGCCGACCTGTACCGGGTGGCCGTCAAGGACACCCGTGGGGCCGCCGACGAACCGGCGACCGAGTACACCGACGCCGTCGAGTTCTTCCGGCGCACCTATCTCACCGAAGGGCTGCGCGAGCTCCTGCAGCGGGCAGCCGCCCGACTGGCCGGGGACAGGAACGCGGACGCCGTCATCAACCTTCAGACCACCTTCGGCGGGGGCAAGACCCACTCCATGCTGGCCGTGTGGCACCTGTTCTCCGGACGCCCGCTGCACGAGTTCCCCCAAGACGTCCAAGACGTCCTGGCCGGTCACCATGACGAGGCCGTCGGTGCCCCGATCCGCCGGGTGACCATCGTGGGCAACGAGATCTCTCCGGGGCAGCCGGTCACCAAGCCGGACGGCACGGTGGTCAGCACGCTGTGGGGCGAGATCGCCTGGCAGCTGGGAGACGCCACCGGGGACGGCGCCGCGGCCTACGCCCATGTGGCCGACGCGGATCGCAGCGGCACCAACCCCGGAGGCGCGCTCCGTGACCTCTTCGCCGCCTACGGCCCCGCCGTCATCCTGATCGACGAGTGGGTGGCCTACGCGCGACAGCTCAACACCCACCGGATCGACGAGGACGGCACCCGCTCCCCCCTGCCGGCCGGCGACTTCGAGACGCAGTTCACCTTCGCCCAGGCGCTGACCCAGGCCGCGGCGGCCGTGCCGGGCATCCTTCTCCTGGTTTCCATCCCCGCGAGCACCCGGAGGGAGGACGGCACGGAGGACGACGTCTCCCACGCCTCGGATCTCGAGGTGGGTGGCGACTTCGGCCATGAGGCGCTCTCCCGTCTCGACAACGTGGTCCGTCGCGTCGCCTACCAATGGGCCCCCGCGGCCCGGGACGAGTCCTACGAGATCGTGCGTCGCCGGCTCTTCGAGCAGCCGACGGCGGACCAGCTGGAGCAGATCGCCGCCACCGCCAGGACCTTCCGCGAGTTCTACAGGCGCCATCCCGGGGAGTTCCCGTCCAACGTCCTGGACGGCGCCTACGAGGCCCGGATCCGCGCCTCCTACCCCGTCCACCCCGAGCTCCTGGACCGCCTGTACGCCGAGTGGTCGACGTTGGAGAAGTTCCAGCGCACCCGGGGCGTGCTCCGCCTGATGAGCACGGTGGTCCACCAGCTGTGGACGGCCGAGGACCCCTCACCGCTGATCACCGCCGGCACGGTCCCGCTGGACTCGGCCGTCGTCCGCCGCGAACTGGTGCAGTACCTCCCCCACGGATGGGACCCGGTCGTCCAGAACGACGTGGACGGCGACGAGTCCGTGGCCCGCCGCGTGGACCGGGAACGCCCGAACCTCGGGAACCGGTCCCTCACCGTGCGCGTCTCCCGAGCAGTGCTGATCGAGTCCGCCCCGACCGTGACGACCACCCACAAGGGTGTGCCCAGAAAGCAGCTCCTGCTGTCCCTGGCCATGCCGAAGGACGTAGTGGGCAACGTGTCCTCGGCGCTGAACGCCCTGCACGACGCATCTTCGTACTTCTACTCCGCCGACGACCGCTTCTGGTACGACACGCAGCCGTCCCTCAACCGGGCCGCGGCCGATCGGGCAAGGCAGCTGGACATCGGCCTCGTCTGGGACGAGGTCGTCGCGCGGCTGAAACGGTCCAGTCCGCGGAACACCCCCGAGTTCGGCGCGGTCGTGGTCGCCCCACGTTCCACCGCGGACGCTCCGGAGGACGACTCCGTCCGCCTCGTCGTCTTGCACCCCGAACATCTACACCAGGCCAAGGACACGTCGAGCCCCGCCACGGAGTTCTCCCGGCAGCTGCTGACCTCCCGGGGATCCTCGGCACGGGCCATGCCGAACACGCTGATCATGCTGGCCGGTGACGCCGGGCGCTGGAAGGACCTCGAGTCGACCGTCCGGTCCCATCTGGCGTGGCGTTCGATCCACGAGGAGCGGACCGCACTGGACCTCACTCCGACGAACGAGGCCCAGGCCCAGCGTCAGGTGGAGACCACCAACAGGACGATAGAGGACCAGATCACGGCGACCTGGATCTGGGGGCTCCACGCCGTCCAGCCCGACCCGCGTCTCCCCTTCGACGTGGCACACGTCAAATGCGACGGGCAGATGAAGAAGTCCCTCGCCGAGCGCACGGGTGGGAAGTTCGTGAAGGAGGATCTGCTGCGGGTGGAGTCGGCGGGGGCGTTGGTCCGCATGGATGTGCAGGAGTTCCTGCTCCCGCGGTGGAACAGCGGGCACATCCGCTTCGGTGAGCTGTGGGACATCCACACCCGCTTCCCCTACATGTCCCGACTCCGGGACCGGGACGTGCTGGCGAAGGCCGTCGCCTCGGTCCTCTACGACGCGGCGTTCATGCAGCAAGGCTTCGCCCTGGCCACCGGGTACGACGAGGAGACCGGCCTCTACTCGGGGCTCGCCGTCCCTCTGGAGGACCTGGAATTCGGCGAGATCCTCGACGGCACGTTGTTGGTGCGCCCGGACCTGGCCGTCGCCCAGCGTGAGAGGGAGAGGCGACACCGCAGCGAAACCCCGACGGGCGCCCCGGGCCAAAGCCCCGGCGTTCAGCCCTCCCCCACGGGGGGACCGTCACCCGCCGGGCCAGGCGGGGCGCCCCGTCCGGAGACTCAGACGTCCGCTGCCCGGACTGTGTCCAATGCGCGCTACTCCGGGCGGGTGGAGATCGCAGGGGACGCGGACCTGTCGTCCACCTTCCAGACCCTCATCGACGAGGTGCTGTCCCATCTCCAGAACGCCGACCCCGACACCCTCGAGATCCTGGTGGAGGTCCAGGCAGAGAAGTTCTCTGGGTTCAGCACCGCGACGTCCCGCACCGTCGGGGAGAACGCCCGACAGCTGGGGTTCATCAAGACCCACTTCCTGGACGGCTGAACCGACGTGCGCGCGGCCGTCCCCGTCTCCAGCATCCGAGTGCCGCCCGACCCGGCCATCACCTCGGCGATCGGCCGCCACCACTCGTTGGAGACGGCGATCGCGGACCTGGTGGACAACAGCATCGACGCAGGGGCTCGGACTGTTCAGGTCCGGTTCGTGCTCGAGGGCGGCGTGGCCGCCGGCCTGCAGGTGTTGGACGACGGCTGCGGCATGGACACCATGGGTGTCGACGACGCCATGCGATATGCCCATCGCCACGAGCGTGCCGAGTCCGCGCTGGGCCACTTCGGAGTGGGTCTCAAGGCCGCCTCCCTCAGCCAGGCGGAGACCCTCCTGGTCTGGTCCCGACGGTTCGGGGCCCCCGCGGTCGGCAGACGGCTCCGCCGGTCCACGTTGGACTCTGGACCGGTCGTCGAGTCCTTCTCCACACAGGATGCCGAGCGCAGGCTCTCGTCGACGGACGCCCTTTCCGACTCCCGAAGCGGGACGCTCGTCGAATGGGAGGACGTGCGCACCTTCCTCCACGACGACGACCCGACCGAGCAGACCAAGTGGCTCGAGAAGACCGTGGAGGCGGTCCTCCGCCACCTCGGGGTGGTCTTCCATCGTCTCCTCGAACGGGGCACGGTGGACATCACGGTGGAAGTCGCAGAAGGCGGCACGTCGGGCGCCCCCCGGCCCGTTCACGCCCTCGACCCCTTCGATTACCCGAACACCGGAGCTCCGGGCTTCCCCTCCGACTTCGCTCTGACCGTCCCGGGAGGCCACGCCTCGATACGCGCCCATGTCTGGCCGTCGACGGGGGCCTCGTTGCGACAGTTCGTACTCGACGGCGGCGGCCCCCTCGAGACGCAGGGGCTGTACGTCTACCGCCACGACCGGCTGCTTCAAGCCGGCGGCTGGTGTGACCTCGTCCGGGCAGACCCGGACCTCGCCTATGCCCGGATCTCAGTGGACGTCGACGGCCCCCTCGCCTCACACACGGCCATCAACCCGGAGAAGACCGGCATCGTCCTTGACGCGACACTGGCCGACGCCATGCTGGCAGCCCAGGACTCGGAAGGCCGCAGCATCCAGGACTTCCTCGACGCTGCCAGCGGCCATGCACAGGACACCCGCAGCAGGAGACCCCGCCCCATCTCCGTGGTCGAGCCTCGCGGAGGTCTGCCCGCCACGGTGCACCAGGCGTTCGAAGAGGCCACCGGCTTCATCGAACACGCCGACCCGTTCGACATCCGGTGGCGCTCCCTACCGGAGGACGAGTTCTTCGAGGTCGACCTCGAAGGACGGTGTCTCACCCTGAACTTGAGGTACCGGTCCGTCGTCGTCGGGCGGACGAAGAGCATGGACCCCGGGGACGCCGCGCTCGTGAAGTCACTCCTCTTCCTGCTGCTGAACAGCCATCTCTCAGGTAGCGTGACGGGTGCACGAGAGCGCCGTCTACAGGCCGCCTGGCAGACGATCCTCGTGGCCGCGGTGCGGACACTGCCTGAGCCGACGGCCGAAGCCTGACGGAAGGACAGCATGGCCCTCAACGACGACAGGCTGAGCCAAGAGTCCCTGGACGAGTACTTCGCCACGGGTGTCCCAAGCCAGCACCTCCAATGCACGGATCCGGAGGTGGTCCTCACCATCGACCCGGCCGCCGAGCGCTTCACACTACGCACGCCGGCCGACGGGTCCGTCCCGGACCTCCGGGAACTCCGCCACGTGTCGGTGGATGTGGAGGACCACGAGGACGGCACCACGTGGTCCCTGGTCCACATCGACACGCTTGAGATGCGTTACGAGGCATACGGCGTCACCATGTCGGTGGTCGACGCCCTCAGAGGCGGGGCCTCGTTCGCAGGTGCCGTCAACGCCGCGGTCGCCAACCTCCGCAATCTCCTGGCTGCCCGCACGCGGCTGAGTGAGGAACAGCAGCGCGGGCTCCTGGGCGAACTGCTCCTGCTGGAGCGGCTGCTGCTGGAGCACGGGCCAACGGCCCTCGAGTGGTGGCTGGGCCCGGCAGCTGAGCAACACGACTTCGCCTGCCCCTCCTATGACCTGGAGGTGAAGACCACCAGCGCCGAGAAGCGACGCCATACCATCTCCGGGGTCGACCAGCTGAAGCCCAACCCGGGGCGCCCCCTCTGGCTCGTCTCCATCCAAGTCACCCGGGCCGGCGGAGCGGAAGGGCGCACCCTCGCCGAGCTCGTCGCCCGCGTCCGCAGCCTCGCGTCCGGTGACGACCGGCTGCTCGCCGCGCTGCGGGAAGTGGGCTGGCGGGACGAGGACGCAGACCTCTACACCCGCGGCCACATGCTCCGGTCCACGCCCAGGGCCTATCTCGTGGACGACGACTTCCCCGCCATCACCAGCGAACGGGTCCGTTCCGGCGTCCCCCATCCGGAGCTGATCAGTGACATCACCTACCGGGTTGACGTCTCCGATCGAACTGCAGGCGACCCGGGCCGCGAACTCCATTCATTCCTCCAGATCGAAGGCATCGAGCGATGAACGACAGCTACACCGAGGCGATCGTCAGGACCCTGCGGGCGATGGAGGGGTTCGGCCCCTCCCCGCTGCTGGAGGACGTGGACCACTACCTGCGCAGGACGGGCCAGTCTGTATCCGAGTCGGAACTGGTCGAGATGGTGACCGTCGCAGATCCGAACGACAAGGCCCGACTCGCGTTCCACGTGCAACTCAGTCGATGGGACGCCTCCGACGACGAAAACTGGGTCGACGGCACTGCTCCCTACGGTGAGCAGCGGAGGGCCCTGATCATGTCTCTGCTGGGGCTGGGTGAGGAATCCCGTGCACGCATCGACACCGCCTATCCTCTCGACGTCGGTGCGGTGGTGATCGCCAAGGCGGCGGAGTGGGACCCCTGGTACACCGAAGAGGTCGCCGCGGAACGGGCGTTCTACTGGACCGCCTACCGGAAGGTCGTCGAGAAGAAGATCGGCGGCGCGGCCACCAATGAACTGGACCGCGTGACCTATGAGGTCGTCCGTCGGCTGGCGGATCCCACTCGCAAGGAGCCGTACCAGTCCAAGGGCCTGGTCGTCGGTCACGTCCAGTCCGGTAAGACGGCCAACTTCACAGGAGTCTTGGCGAAGGCCGTCGACGCCGGGTACCGCCTCGTCATCGTCTTGACCGGCACCATCGAGCTCCTGCGGGGACAGACCCAGCGGCGTATCGACATGGAACTGGTGGGTGAGGAGAACATCCTCGGGGGACGGGACAAGGACGACCCCGAGCAGATCCAGGACGTCGACTACGCCGGGATCGGGGACAAGGACTGGCGTGACGGGAAGTTCCTCCGTCATGGCAAGCACCCGAAGGACCTCGGCAAGCCCGGCATCCGCAGGCTCACCAATGCCAAGGGAGACTACAAGAGCCTCAGGAACGGCCTCGGGTACCTGGATTTCCGGGACAGTGACCACCTGGTGCATCCGGAGCTACCGCTTCACGACTCCTCGAACCTCTTCGGCACGGACATCCGGCTGGCAGTCGTCAAGAAGCAGAAGAACGTCCTGGAGAAGCTGATCAAGGACCTGAAGGCGACGCGCGTAAAACTCGCCGAGATCCCCACCTTGATCATCGACGACGAGGCCGACCAGGCCTCGGTCAACACCAAGGACAACCGGAAGAAGTCGCCTGAAGACCGGACGAGGACCACCATCAACAAGTTGATCGCGGAACTGCTCCATGAACTGCCGCGGGCACAATACGTCGCCTACACCGCGACACCGTTCGCCAATGTCTTCGTCGACCCGGACGATGTGGATGACATTTTCCCGAAGGACTTCATCGTCAGCCTCGAGCCGCCGACGGCATACATGGGTGGGAAGGCATTCCACGACTTGGATCGGGATCCCGACGGCCTCGACGAGGTCGATGTCTCGGCTCCGGAGAACAGCTTGGCGCTGTCCAACGAACGCGCCTACATCAGGGACCTGACCGCCGACCTCGACAATGACCACCAGAAGCGACGCGACGAACTCCGCTCCGCCTTGGACTCCTTCGTCCTGAGCGGTGCGATGAAGCTCCACCGACGTTCGGTCGGGCATCCCGGTGACTATCGACACCACACGATGCTCGTCCACGAGTCCGTCCGGCAGCAGGACCACAAGGAGCTCGCGGACACCGTCGAAGACGTGTGGAAGTCCGCGGGCTACTCGACACCCGAAGGAATGCGCCGCCTCCACCAGCTGTACAAGGACGATTTCGCCCCTGTGACGGCGGCCCGTGCGTCCCAGGCACCGACGCCGGCGGACTTCAGGGAACTCCTTCCATTCATTGGGGAATCCGTCACCCGGATCAACGGCGGAACCCGCCCCGTGATCATCGTCAACGGTGCCGCTGAGAAGGACTACACGCAGCCTGACCTCGACTTCCAAGCGGACGACGTCTGGAAAGTCCTTGTGGGAGGCGCCAAGTTGAGCCGCGGGTTCACCGTGGAGGGCCTGACCACGACGTACTACACCCGACGCACCACGACTGCGGACACGTTGATGCAGATGGGTCGCTGGTTCGGCTATCGGCCGGGTTACGGTGACCTCGTCCGGTTGTACATCGGTCGCAACGTCCCCGGGCCGAGGAAGGGGACGACAGTGGACCTGTACAAGGCTTTCGAGGCCGTCGTGCGGGACGAGGAGGACTTCCGGGAGCAGCTCAGGCAATATCGGGGGCTCGACGCCGACGGCCGGCCCCGTGTCCGCCCGATCGACGTCCCACCTTTGGTCTTCCAGAGCCTGCCTTGGCTGACCCCGACCGGCCGGAACAAGATGTTCAACGCCGAGCTGACGAGGAAGGGCGAAGGCGGGAAGGTGCGTGACTTCTTCCAGCACCCGCGACGCGACCCCGACATCAACGCGCGTCACTTCCACGCCGTGTCCCCTCTGCTGGACGCGGCCGTGGCCCGCGGGACCTTCTTCACCATCAATCCACCGAAGCCCACAGCATCCGCCACCGATCGAGTCAGCCGATGGTCCGGTCGCTACGGCATCGTCGACACCGAGACGATGCTGCAGATCCTGGCCATGTTCTCCTGGGGCAAGAACTTCTCCTTCGAACCGACGCTGGACTTCATCCAGCACGCCATGGCGGAGGAGACACTGCAGGACTGGGCCGTGATCGTCCCCGACTTGGCCAGCCCCGGGAACACATCGGTGGCGACCAGATATGTCGACGGTCGCAAGGTCGACGTCCTACGCCGTACGCGCCGGGAAGAGCGCGACGACATGTTCTCCGGCTCGTCCCCTCGCCAGCGCCTCGCTTTGGAGATCATCTCCGGAGGAGCGATGGCCCCGACGCACTCACGGCGGAACCAGGTGAAGGAACTGCTGAAGACCCATAGCGAATTCGCCTTCATGAAGCACGAGCTGATCTCGGGCGCCGGCACGCGTGGGGCGCTCCTACTGACGTTCGCAGCCGACGACGGGGCCGGAACCGAGCCGAAGGATCTGCCGGACCCGGTGCCCGCGGGCGACATCGCATCCCTGTTCTCCCTGGCCATGCCGTACAAGTCCGCGCCAAGCGGGCGCATCGCCTTCACCGCGAAGGTGAAGGGGGACGACGGTAAGGCCACTTACAAGGAGGGTGAAGAAGACACGGGCCTCTGACGACTCCACGTGCCCTTCGGGAGCGGGTCATCGTGAGGTGGCCCGCTCACCCGTACTCCGCCCACACCCGCCGCTCGACCCCGTCCACGGTCATCATGCCGCCATGCGGCAGCACCCACTGCGGCCGCGTGTGGCCGAACGGGACGCCCACGCACACCACCGCGTCCGGATTGTAGCGCCCGACCTCCTCCAGCACCACATCACCCTGCTCCGCGCGCAGCCGCGCCCGCTCCTCCGCACCCCGCGGCGCTTCGAAGGAACTCGTCGGCGGGCGGGCCGCCAGCACGGCGTCCACGGCGCCGAGCACGCCGCGCTCCCCCAGGATCCGCAGCAGCCGCCGCACCTCGCCGGCGCTCGGCAGCTCCTCGCTGGTCTCGATGAGCAGCACACCGCCCTCGAGCACCGCCATGTCCGCAGGCCCGCGGCCGGCCGCCATCACCCACGGCAGCACCTCGAGGCAGCCGCCCCACGTCCGGCCGGTCACCGCGCGCCGCGGCCCGGCCCAGCGCCAGGGTGAGGCGCCCTCGCCGACGCCGCGCGCGCCGTCGTCGTGCGGGCCCGGCACCGGCTCGCGCGTCCCGAACTCGGTGAGCGCCCGCGGGTCCAGCCAGTCGACGCCATGGTCCTCCGACTCTCCCGGCTCCGTGATCTCCAGCCGCCCTCCCGTCAGCAGGGCGACCCGCAGGGACGCGGCGTGCACCTCATCCACAGCCGGCCCCGGCCCCAGGTGCACCTGGGTGGAGCCGCCGTAGAAGCTCGCCACGCCGTTCGCCCACAGCCACTGGTGCAGGTTGGTGTTGTCGCTGTAGCCGAGGAACGGCTTGGGGTCCGCGCGCACGGCGTCCGCGTCCAGGTGACCGATCACGGTGATCTGGTCCTCCCCGCCCACCGTGGCGATCACCGCACGGATCTGGGGGTCCGCGAACGCCGCGTTCAGGTCCCGCGCCCGGTCCTCGGCGCTCGCCCCGAGCTGCCGGGTGGTGGGGTACTCGACCGGCTCCAGTCCGGTCATCTCGGCCAGGCGGCGCATCGCCTGCTCGTGCACCGCGGGCGCGAAGCCGGGAGCCGCGAACGACGGCGAGACGACGGCGATCCTGTCGCCCGGCTGGGCCTTGGGCGGGTGGACGAGCGGCTGAGTCATACCGGGAGCGTAGCGAGAGGCCATCTGTCCGTCGTTCCTCTCACTCAGACCAGACCACCCGCGCCCAGACCGCCCGGCACGCCCCTCACCCCTGACGCAGCTCGCGGCGCAGGATCTTGCCCGTGGCGTTCTTCGGCAACCCGTCCAGGACGGTCACCTCCCGCGGCTGCTTGTAGCGGGCCAGCCGCTCGGCCGCGAACGCCTGGAGCTGCTCCCCCGTGACGGCGCTGCCCGGGGCCAGCGAGACGAAGGCGGCGATCTCCTCGCCCAGCCGCTCGTCCGGCATACCCACCACAGCCGCCTCGACCACGTCCGGGTGCTCGTAGAGGACCTCCTCCACCTCGCGGGGGTACACGTTCATGCCGCCGCGGATGATCACGTCCTTGAGCCGGTCCACGATCATCACGTACCCGGCCTCGTCCCGGCGGGCGATGTCCCCGGTGCGGAACCAGCCGTCCTCGTCGAACGCCGCCTCCGTGTCCTCCGGGCGGCCCCAGTAGCCGGCCATGATGCCCTCACCCCGGATGCGCAGCTCACCGGAGGTCTCGCGGTCCTCCTCCGGCACCTCGGTGCCGTCCATCGCGACGATCCGGAACTCGAAGCCGTCCACCGGCCGGCCCACGGTGCCCGGGCGGGTCGGCGCGTCCACGGGGTTGAAGAAGCACGCACCCGCGTTCTCGGACAGCCCGTAGCCCTCCAACACGGGCACGCCGTACAGCTTCTCCGCCGCGCGCAGCGTCTCCACCGGCAGGCTCGCACCGCCGGAGAGGGGCATGCGCAGCCTCGAGAAGTCCGCCGGCTCGGCCCCGGCCTCACGGCGGGCCCGGGCCACTGCGAGGAACGCCCCGTGCATGGTGGGCACGCCGGGCAGGAACGTGACACCGTGGTCCTGCAGCTGGTCGTAGGCGGCCGCCGGCTCGAACCGCGGCATCAGGGACAGGGTGGACCCGGCGAACACCGCGCCGTTGAGCACCACCGAGAGCCCGAACACGTGGAACATCGGCAGCGCCGCGAACACGACGTCGTCCGGGCCGAGCCGGCCCAGGCCGGTCGCCGTCGCCATGGCGTTGGAACGCAGGTTCGTGTGTGTCAGTCGGGCACCCTTGGGTCGCCCCGTGGTGCCCGAGGTGTAGAGCAGCACGGCGTCGTCGTCGGGGTCGCGCGGGGTGATCTCCGTGACCGGGGCGATGCCCTCGGCGGCGCACTCCCGCCCGACCGCCTCCAAGTCCAGGGTGACCACCTCGACGTCGACGTTCCCGGCCACCTCGTCCACGGCCGGCAGCCCGGGCATGGCCCAGAGCATGCGCGCCCCGGAGTCCTCGAGGAAGTACCCCAGCTCACGGGCGGTGAACAGCGGGTTGAGCGGCACCATCACCGCACCCAGACGCATGAGCGCCTCGTAGACCGCCACGAAGGCCGGGACGTTGGGCAGCAGCACGGCCACCCGGTCCCCCGGGCCCACCCCGCGGTGGCGCAGCCAGCCGGCCGTCGCGGCCGTGACCTGGTCCAGTTCGCGGTAGGTCATGCTGGCCTCGCCGATCCGCAGGGCCACGGCATCCGACTGCCGGGCCACGGTGGCCGAGAGCAGCTCGGCCACATGGCCCCGGCGCTCGGTGGGCCGGCCTTGGGTGGTCGCGGAGGTGTCGGGGGTCTCGGAGGTGGTCACGGTGGCTCCTGATCTGGTGGGGATGGTCGTCGGAGGGGGTTCAGAGGAAGGCGGAGTGACCGGTGAGGCCGCGGCCCACGATCAGCGAGTTCACCTCGTAGGTGCCCTCGTACGTGAAGATCGCCTCGACGTCGCAGAAGAACCGGCCGAGCCCGACGTCGGCGAGGATGCCGTTGCCGCCCATCATCTGCCGGCCCAGCGCGGCCGACTCGCGGCACATCTGGGAGGTCTTCAGCTTCACCAGGGAGGCCTGCGTCATGGACACCTCGCCGGCGGCCTCCAGCTGCACCGCCCGGTGCGCCATGCCCAGGGTGGCCGCCAGGTTGGCCGCGATCTGCACGAGCAGGGACTGCACCAGCTGGTGCCCGGCGATCGGGCGGCCGAACTGGGTGCGCTCCAGCGCGTAGCGGCGGGCGGCGTCGAGGATGCCCTGCTGCGCGCCCACGGCCTGCCAGCCCAGGCCGTTGCGGGAGCCCAGCAGGATCACGTTGGTGTCCGCGAAGGTGTTGGCCTTCTCCAGCTTGTTCTCCGCCGGGATGCGCACGTCCGTGAAGGTGATGTCCGCGTTCTGGACGATCTTCACCGCGGTCTTGTGCTCGATCTTGGTGGCCTCATAGCCGGGGGTGTCGGTCTCCACGATGAAGCCCTTGACCTGGTCGTCCTCCTCGTCCCGGGCCCACACGATCGCGATGCGGGACATGGTGCCGTTGCCGATCCACCGCTTGGCCCCGTTGATCACCCACTCGTCCCCCTCCCGGCGGGCCGTGGTGGCCATGCCGCCGGCGACGTCGGAGCCGTGCTCCGGCTCGGTCAGCGCGAAGCAGCCGGTGTACTCCATCGCGTACAGGCCCGGCAGCCACGTCTGCTTCTGCTCCGCCGAGCCCAGGGCCTCCAGGGTGGCCCCGACGAGGTCGTTGTGCAGGGCGAAGTAAACGCTGAGGGAGATGTCCGCGCGGGCCAGCTCGGCCATCAGGTGCCCGCGGAACAACGGGTCCTCGGTCATGCCGCTGATGTGGTTGTAGCCCAGCTCCCCGACGCGGCGGGCGATCTCGTGCGGGAACTCGTCCCGGCTCCAGGCCTCCGCCACGTGCGGGGTGACGATCTCGGCCAGGGCGGCGCGGATCTCCGTGAGCTCCTCCTGCTGCTCGGGCGTCAGGAGGCGGTGGTACTCGAGGACGTCGACGTCGATCAGCGAGCGGGTGCGGGAATCCGTGGTGGTCATGAGGGGCTCCTGGAGGTCGTTCGAGGGGGGTGCTGAGTCGTGGGGGTCAGGCGGTGGGGCTGGCCAGGGCGGTGAGCGGGATGCCCCGCTCCTCCCCCCATGCCTGCCAGTGGGCGGCGTCGTGCCGGGAGAGGGCCTCGGTGAGCTGCGCGCGGACGTCCCCGTCCGCGTCCAGCCCGAGGCCCTCGACAAGCGCGGCCGCGAAGTGCGGCTCGAGCGCGCCGACGGCCACATGGCCCTCGGCCGCCGGATACACCCCGTAGTGGGGCAGGGCCCCGCCCAGGGGGCTGCGCGGGCCCGTCATGCGGTGCCGGTTGGGCAGGGCCAGGGCGTGCGCCGCATCGGCGAGCGCCACCGTGGCATGCCCGCCGTCCCCGTCCGCGCCGCGGGCCCACAGCAGGGCCAGCGCGGCGGAGACGGCCCGCTCGGCACCGTGCAGATCCGCCGCGAGGATCCGCGGTGGAGCCCCCGGCGCCAGCAGGCCCGCCGCGGCCTGGTAGTTGATGTCATGGCCTGGCACGTCCGTGCGGTCCCCGTCGTATCCGGTGATGTCCACCTGGCAGATCCGCCGGTGGCGGGCGCGGACGGCGTCGGCGTCCAGGCCCAGCCGGCGCAGCGCCCCGGAGCGGTGGGAGGTGAGGAACACGTCCGCCTCGGCCAGGATCTGCTCCATCTCGGCAGCCCCGGCCTGGGACTTCATGTCCACGGTGCGCACCGACTGCCCGCGGTGCAGCTCCTCGTAGAGGGCCGGCACCAGGGTGGCCACGGGGTCCCCGCTGGGCGGGAGCACCGTGACGATGTCGGCGCCCAGCTCCTGCAGGCGGGCCGCGGCGACGGGCCCGGGCAGGTTCAGCGCGATGGTCACCACGCGCACCCCGGCCAGCGGTGCGGCGCTCATCGGCCCGGCCCCTCGCCTCGCTCGGCCAGCTGCCGGAGGGTGTCGCCGGGACGGAACCGCTCGCCGTAGCGGTCGGCCAGCTCGTCGGCGCGGGCCACGAACGCGGCCGGTCCGCCCTCGCGGTGCGTCATGAACGTCACTGGCCCACCGGTGTGCGGCGGGAAGCCGATGCCGAACACGCCGCCGAGGTTCGCCGAGGGGGCGTCGGTGAGGACGCCGTCGTCGAAGCAGCGGGCCGTCTCGATGGCCATGCGGTACAGCAGGCGGTCCTGCAGGTCCTGCTCGGGCACGTCCGCCCCGGTGGCGAAGTGCTCGGCCAGGCCTGGCCACAGGTGCTTGGGGCCCTGTTCCGGGTACTCGTAGAAGCCGGCGCCCTGAGCGCGGCCCGGGCGGCCGAACTCGTCCACCATGCGCTCCACCACGCGCTCGCCCGGACGCACCGGACGCTCACCGCCGGCCTCGGCGACGGCCTTCTCCTCCTCGCGGCGGATGTGCTGGATCAGGGTCAGGGAGACCTCGTCCATCATGGCCAGCGGGGAGGCCGGGAAGCCGGCGTGGCGGGCCGCCCGCTCGATCCGCTGCGCGTCCACGCCCTCCTCCACGAGGGCCGCGGCCTCGAGCACGAGCGTGCCGTAGACGCGGGAGGTGTAGAAGCCGCGCCCGTCGTTGACCAGGATGGGCAGCTTGCGGATCTGCTGCACCAGGTCGTAGGCGCGCTCCACCGTGCGCGGGGAGGTCTGCTCACCACGGATGATCTCCACGAGCTTCATCCGGTCCACCGGGGAGAAGAAGTGCAGGCCGATGAAGTCCTGGGAGCGCTCCCGCGGGCCCTGCAGCAGGGTGATCGGCAGCGTGGAGGTGTTGCTGCACAGCAGGGTGTCCGGGCCGACCACCTTCTCCACCTCGGCGAACACCGAGTCCTTGAGCTCGACGTCCTCGAACACGGCCTCGATCACCGCGTCCACGTGCGCGAGGTCCTGATAGTCCTCGGTGGGCTGCACGCGGGCCAGGACGGCGTCGGCGTCCTCGCGGCTCATGCGCCCCTTCGCCACGCGCCCCTCGAGGAGGGCGCCCACCCGCTCACGGCCGCGCTCGGCGGCCTCCAGGCTGACGTCCTTGAGCATCACGTCCACGCCGTTGAGCGCGAGCGCGTGGGCGATGCCCACGCCCATCATCCCGGCGCCCAGCACCGCCGCCGTGGTGATCGTGCTGCGCTCGCGGGAGGGACCGCCCAGGGCCGCGCCGGAGCGCAGCGCCTGCATGTCCGAGTGGAACGCCTGGATCATGGCGGAGGAGGTGTGGCCCGTCACGAGGGACACGAAGTACCGGGTCTCGATGCGCGAGGCGGTGTCGAAGTCCACCTGCGAGCCCTCCACCGCGGCGCTGAGGATCGCCTTCGGGGCGGGCAGGTCCGCGCCGTGGAGCTGCCGGCGCAGGGTGGCGGCGAACGCGGGCAGGCGGGAGGCGAAGGAGGCCTGGGCGGGGGTGCCGCCGGGGATCCTGAAGCCCTTGACGTCCCAGGGCTTCGCGGCGGCGTCGGCGTCGTCGCGGTGCTCCAGGATCCAGCGCTTGGCGGCGGGCACCAGGTCCGCGGGGTCGGTCACGACCTCGTCGATGATCCCCTTCTCCATCGCGGCCCGGGCGTCGCGGGCGGTGCCCTGCAGCAGCCACTCCATCAGGGCGCGCTCCACGCCCACCATGCGCACCAGGCGGGTGATGCCGCCGCCTCCGGGCAGCAGGCCCAGGGTGACCTCCGGGAGGCCGACCTTCAGCCCCGGGTCGTCCACGGCGATGCGCCGGTGGCAGGCCAGGGCGATCTCCAGGCCGCCGCCGAGCGCCGTGCCGTTGATCGCGGCGACCACGGGGCGGCCGAGGGTCTCGAGGCGGCGCAGCTGGCCCTTGACCCGCTGCGTCAGCGCGAACACGGACTCCACGTCCTCGGGGCCGGCCTGGGCCAGGGAGTCCAGGTCGCCGCCGGCGAAGAAGGTCTTCTTCGCGCTGGTCAGGACGACGCCGGTCACCGTGTCCCGCTCCGCCTCCAGGCGGTCCACGACGGCGTCCATCGCGTCCTGGTACCGCTCGTTCATCGTGTTGACCCGCGCCTGCGGGTCGTCCATGGTCAGCGTGACGACGCCGTCGGCGTCCTGGTCCCAGGTGATCATGTGCTCACTCATGCCGGTGCTCTTCCTGCCGTGCTGGTCGGTCGGGTGGGTGGGGCGCTCAGACGCGCTCGACGATCGTGGCGACGCCCATGCCGGCGCCGATGCAGAGCGTGGCGATGCCGGTCCGCAGGTCGCGCCGCTCGAGTTCGTCCACGAGGGTGCCGAGGATCATGGCGCCGGTGGCCCCCAGGGGGTGGCCCATGGCGATCGCGCCGCCGTTGACGTTGGTCTGCTCCTCGGTCCAGCCCATCTCCTTCATCAGCAGCAGCGGCACGGCCGCGAACGCCTCGTTGATCTCCACGAGGTCGATGTCCGCGGCGGTCATGCCGGCCACCTCGAGGGCCTTGCGGCACGCCGGGGTGGGGCCGGTGAGCATGATGGTGGGCTCGGAGCCGACGACGGCGGCGGAGACGATCCGGGCCCGCGGACTCATCCCGGCCCGCCGGCCGGCCTCCTCGGAGCCGATCAGCGTCAGCGCGGCGCCGTCGACGATGCCCGAGGAGTTGCCGGGGTGGTGCAGGTGCTCGATCCCCGCCAGCGAGCTGTACTTCTCCAGCGCCACGGCGTCGAAGCCCGCCTCCCGGCCCAGCGCCTCGAAGGAGGGCTTGAGCGTGGCCAGGGTCTCCACGGACGAGTCGGGGCGGATGGTCTCGTCCCGGTCCAGCACGGTCATCCCGTTCATGTCCGTCACCGGGACCACGGAGCGGGCGAACCGGCCCTCCTGCCACGCCGCCGCAGCACGGCGGTGGCTCTGCGCGGCGAAGCGGTCCAGCTCTGCGCGGCTGAATCCCTCACGGGTGGCGATCAGGTCCGCGGAGACGCCCTGCGGGACGAAGTCGGTGGCCAGGGAGGTGGCCGGGTCCATGGCCCACGCGCCGCCGTCGGAGCCCATGGGCACGCGGGACATGGACTCCACGCCGCCGGCCACGAGCAGAGACTCCCAGCCGGAGCGGATGCGGGCGGCGGCCTGGTTCACGGCCTCGAGCCCGGAGGCGCAGAACCGGTTCAGCTGCACGCCGGCCACGGTCTGCGGCAGGCCCGCCTTGAGGGCGGCCACCCGGGGCAGGACCGCGCCCTGGTCGCCCACCGGGCTGACGCAGCCGAGGATCATGTCCTCGATGTCGGCGGGGTCGAGCCCCTCATGGCGGTCGCGCAGCGCGTGGGTCAGGCCGACGACGAGGTCGATCGGCTTGACCTCGTGGAGGGAGCCGGAGGGCTTGCCGGCACCGCGCGGCGTGCGGAGGGCGTCGTAGAGGAAGGCGTCCTGGGTCACGGGGTCTCCTGGGGTCGGGGTGGGTCTGGGGAGGTGGCGGGCCGGTCAGCGGCCGGAGGTGAGGGCGTCGGCGTAGTCGGCGCGCAGCTTGCGCTTGTTGACCTTCCCGACGCCGGTCCGGTCGATCTCCGTCACGAAGCGGACCTCGTCCGGCAGCTGCCAGGTGGCGAAGCGCTCGGCGAGTGCGGCGAGGACGGCGTCCTGGTCGACGTCGGAGTCCTCGTCCCGCACCACGAGGGCCAGAGGACGCTCCTCCCACTGGGGGTGGGGGACGCCGATCACGGCGGCGTCGCGGACCCCGGGGACGGTCATGATGTGGTTCTCCAGGTCGATCGAGGAGATCCACTCGCCACCGGACTTGACCACGTCCTTCAGGCGGTCGGTGACCTTGAGGTAGCCCTCCGGGGAGAGGTAGCCCAGGTCCCCGGAGCGCCAGTAGCCCTCGTCGTCGAAGCCGGCCTCGGTGGCCTCGGCGTTGTCCGCGTAGGAGGTGGTCACCCAGGGCCCGCGCAGGCGGATCTCGCCCACGTTCTCCTCGCCGGGCGGCAGCAGCTCGCCCAGGGGGTCGGTGATCTTCACGTCCACCCCGACGACGACGAGGCCCTGGAACCGCTTGAGGTTCCACCGCTCATCCTCGGAGAGGGTGTCCATGAGGCTCGGCTTCATGCGGTTGAGGGAGACGATGGGCGAGGTCTCCGTGGCGCCGTAGGCGTGGATGACCTCCGCGCCGGTGAGCTCGTCGAAGCCGCGCATCATGGCCACGGGGGGCTCGGTCGCGCCGCACAGCAGGCGCACGCCGTCCATCCGTGGGGGCGTCTCGAGGGTGCGGAGGTGGTGGAGCATCGGCATGAGGATCGCGGGGGATGCCGGGGCCACGGTGACGCCGTGGTCCACGAGGGTGGAGGTCAGCCACGGAGTGTCCGTGAGGTTGAACCGGCCCGGCAGCACCAGGCGCGCGCCCACGGCGACGGCCGCGAACGGCAGGCCCCAGCACTGCGCGTGGAACATGGGGGTCAGCAGCAGGGCGGTGTCCGCCATGGTCATGCCCAGGGTGGACACCACGGCGTGCGCGTGCAGCCAGGTGGCCCGGTGCGAGTAGAAGACGCCCTTGGGACGGCCGGTGGTGCCCGTGGTGTAGCAGGCGCCGGAGGCGGAGCGCTCACTCACGTTCGGCAGCCCCGCTGTCTCGAGCGGCTCGTGCCCGTCGAGGAGGGCCTCGTAGGAGAGGACGTCGTCGCGACCGGCCCAGTCGGCGGGGAGCTCACCGTCGCCGGCCATGATCCAGCGGATGCCGTCGGGCAGGTGCGGTTCGAGCGCGGTGGCCAGCTCCAGAAGGGTCTCGTCCACGATGATCGTCCCCACCTGCGCGTGGGTGATCACGTAGGCCAGGTCCATGGGCGCCAGGCGCAGGTTGAGCTGCACCATGGTCGCGCCCAGCAGCGGGACGGAGAAGTAGGACTCGAGGTGACGGACGTCGTTCCACAGCAGCAGGCCGACCCGGTCCCCCGGCCCGACGCCCTCGGCGTGCAGGGCCGCGGCCATGCGGCGCACCCGCTCCCACACGGCCGCGTAGGTGGTGGTCTGCCACGGGGAGCCGCCGCCGCGGGTGTGGATGATCTGCTGATCCCCGAAGGTCCGGGCGGCGTCCCGCAGGAGGCGGGTGGTGGTGAGCTGCTCGTCGTCGCCCATGGTGGACGGGGTGCCGAGGACGGTGTCGGTGGTCTGCATGGGTCCCCCTGGGAGGTGTGGTGGTCGCGGAGGCGGGCGGCAGTCGTCTGTGACATGCCTCACTGAGCTGATGTTGCACACTCAAGCACGATGTTGCACTAGCGTGCAAGAAGGGTGCGGGGGGCGTTTCGATCCCTGCCGTAGGGTTCAGCGAGCCCCCGCATCCTCATCTCCCGACCACGGGCCATCCCATCCGCCGACCCAGCCCCGAGGACCCGATGAACACCCCCCTGCCCTTCGACCAGGACGATCTCTCCTCCCCCGCGCGCCTGCGCCTGGCGGCCCTCGAGCTGTATGCCGAGCGGGGGGTCGAGATGGCCAGCGTCCGCGAGATAGCGCAACGGGCCGGCGTCGCCCCCGGGCTGGTGCGGCACCACTTCGGCAGCAAGGCGGGGCTGACCCGCGCCGTCGACGACGACGTGCTGCGCCTGATCGCCGCGACCCTCGACGAGGTCCCGCTCGTGGGCACCCCACAGGAGGTGTCCGCGGCCCGCGACGCGGCGTTCGCGGACCTGCTGGCCGACCACCCGGTGGTGGGGGCCTACGTGCGCCGCTCGCTGCTGGAGGCCGGCGGGGAGACCGAGTCCCTGCTGGAGCGCCTCGTGGACCTGACCACGGAACAGACCGAGCGCCTGCGCCGGTCCGGCTTCGCCCCGCGGCGCAGCATGCCGACGTCCGTGTTCGGCACCGTCATCCGGCAGATGGGGCACTTGATGGTCGACCCGTCGGCGGACCGCATCTGGCGCCGGATCGCCGAGACCCAGGAGGGCGCCGCCGAACAGGCGAGCCCGCGGGTGCGGCTCGTGGTGGATCCGCCGCGGTGAGCAGGATCGCCGCCCACCGCGGCGGCGTCCGCGTACGCCTGCGCCGCCCAGTCCTCGCTGACCCCGACGAGCTCCTCCGGGTCCTCCTGGGTGGCCACGACGCCGGCCCGCCCGTTCCGGGAACGCCTGCGGTCGGTATGAGCGCACTTTGCAGGCTCAGAGCGACCGCACGCGTTCCAGGTCCGCGGGCGCCCCGCCCCCACCCGCCCCCGCCCCCGCACGCGCCGTTTCCCGAACGAAAACGCGAGGTGGGGCGTAGCCTGGCCGCCATGACCACCGTGTTCTACGACGACCAGGGCCGCCCCGAGCCGCCCTTCGCCGCGGGCGAGGCCGCCACCCTGCTGGGCTTCCTCGACTTCCTGCGCGCCACGATCGAGTGGAAGACGGCGGACCTGGACACGGCCGCGCTGCACCGCCGGCTGCCGGGGCACCCATCCGCGATGACGCTCGGCGGCCTGCTCAAGCACCTCGCGTTCGTCGAGTTCTGGTGGTTCGAGGCCGTCGCCCTCGGCGAGCCCACCTCGGCGCCCTGGGTGGGCGCGGACTTCGACGCGGACCCCGACTGGGACTGGCACAGTGCGGCGCAGGACTCCGCGGCGGACCTGCGCGCCCTCTGGCAGGGCCAGGTGGAGCGGTCCCGGCAGATCGTGGTGGACCTGCTCGCGGCGGACGGCGACGACGGCGCCGCGGCCCTGGCCCGCGCCCACCGGATCCGGGAGGGGCGGGACCCGGTCTCGCTGCGGTGGATCCTCACCCACATGATCGAGGAGTACGGCCGCCACGCCGGCCACGCCGACCTGCTGCGCGAGGGCATCGACGGCCAGACCGGCGAGTGAGCCCGCCCCACCCGCAGTCCCGCCTGCGGTCGCACCCGGGTTCATCCCCTCGTCGGATGCCCGGCCCCGCGCCGGCTGGGTAGATTCTGTGCCATGGCCTCCCCCTCCCCTGCGTCCGCGCACCCGTCCGCCCCCGAGAGCGGGATGGGCCTGGGGTTCACCGGGGTGGAGGGGCTCACCGGGCTCACCGCCGCCGAGGTCGCCGAGCGGGAGGCCGCGGGCCTGGTCAACGTCCAGTCGCGGGACACGTCCCGCTCGCTGGGCCAGATCCTGCGCGTGCACGTGTTCACGCTGTTCAACCTGGCGATCGCGCTGTGCGCCGTCGTCGTGATCCTGATGGGCCGCTGGCTGGACCTGCTGTTCTCACTGGCGGCCGTGGCCAACGTGGTGATCGGCGTGGTCCAGGAGTACTCGGCCAAGCGGAAGCTGGACCGGATCGCGCTGCTGCACCAGGACGACGTCGTCGTCATCCGGGACGGGGCGCGCGTGCCCCTGCCGATGGCGCAGATCGTGCGGGACGACGTCGTGGTGCTGCGCCGCGGCGACCAGGTGCCCGTGGACGGCGAGGTCCTCGTCTCGGACGGCCTGGACATGGACGAGGCGCTGCTCACCGGGGAGAACGACCCCGTGCCGAAGACCCCCGGGGACGCCGTGCTCTCGGGCTCGGCCGTCGTGGCCGGCGCGGGCCTGGTACGCGCGACGGCGGTGGGCTCGGCCTCGCACGCGGCCCGGCTCAGCGCCGAGGCCCGCCGCTACTCCGCCATCCACTCGGAGCTGCGCGGCGCCCTGGAGAAGGTGGCCCGCTGGCTGACGATCGCCCTGGTGCCGATCATCGCGGTGATCGTGCACGGCCAGATGACGGCGGTCGGCGGCTGGGCCCTCGCCCTCTCCCAGCCGCGCGAGGCCGCCCTGGAGCCCGCGCTGATCGCGTCCGTGGCGGCGGTGACCAGCATGATCCCGCAGGGCCTGGCGCTCATGACGACCATCGCGTTCGCCGTGGCCGCGCTCAAGCTGGCCCAGCAGGAGGTCCTCATCCAGGAGCAGCCCGCCGTGGAGGTCTTGGCCCGCGTGGACACCGTCTGCCTGGACAAGACCGGCACCCTCACCGAGGGCGGCGTCCGGTTCGACCGGCTCGCCGCGCCCGCCTCGGCCGACGCGTCCCCGGACGCCCACGACGACGGCGCCCCGGCCGAGGTCGCCGACGGGGCTCGGGCCGTGCTCGCCTGGTTCGGCGCGGACCCGGACGTGAACCCCACCGCGGCGGCCCTGCGCGAGCCCTTCACGGCCGTCCCGGCCGTGGACCCCGCGGCCCAGGTGGCGTTCTCCTCCGCGCGCCGGTGGTCGGCGGTCGCGTTCGGCCCCGAGGCCGGGGCCGCGGCCGGCACGTGGCTGCTCGGTGCGCCCGAGGCCCTCGTGGACGAGCGGCTCCTCGGCCCCGATGCCGCCCAGGCCGTCCGCGCCCAGGTCCACGCCGACACGGACGCCGGCCGCCGCGTGCTGCTGCTGGCCCGCACGGACGAGCCCCTGATCGGGGATGCGCTGCCCGCCGGAGGCGTCCCGGTCGCCGTCGTGACGTTCCGCGAGAACGTGCGCCCGGACGCCGCCGAGACCCTCGACTACTTCCACGCGCAGGGCGTGCGGACCGTGGTGATCTCCGGGGACAGCCCGCGCACCGTGGCCGCGGTGGCGCGCGAGGTGGGTCTCGAGGTGGCGGGCCAGGCCTACGACGGGCGCACCCTGCCGGAGGACCCCGGCGCGCTCGCCGACGTGATGGCCGAGCACGACGTGTTCGGCCGCGTCAGCCCGGACCAGAAGAAGGCGATGGTGCAGGCGCTGCAGTCCCGCGGGCACGTGGTGGCCATGACCGGCGACGGCGTGAACGACGCCCTGGCCCTGAAGACCGCGGACCTGGGCATCGCCATGGGCAACGCGGCCCCGGCCACCAAGGCGGTGTCCCGGATGGTGCTCCTGGACGGGCGCTTCGACCGCCTGCCACGCGTGCTCGGCGAGGGCCGCCAGGTGATCGCCAACATGGAGCGGCTCGCCCACATCTACCTGACGAAGACGACGTACGCGCTGCTGTTCGGCGTGGTGTTCTCCCTGTTCGCGTGGCAGTTCCCGCTGCTGCCACGGCAGGCCTCCACCGTGGACTTCATCATGATCGGCGCACCCACGTTCTTCCTCGCCCTGCTGCCGAACCCGCGCCGCTACGTGCCCGGCTTCCTGGGGCGGGCGCTGCGGTTCGCGATCCCCTCCGGCGCGGTGATCCTGCTGTCCATGGTGACGTTGCAGACGTACGTGCGCCTCACCGCCGGCGACGTCGACCTGCCCCGCCAGCAGGCCGCCTTCATGATCACCCTGACCCTGCTGGGCCTGTGGGTGCTCAGCGTGATGTCCCGGCCGCTGAGCGCGCGCGTGGTGGTCCTCATCCTGGCGATGTACGCGGTGCTGGCCGCCGTCGTGCTGGTGCCGGCCTCCCGCTGGTACCACCAGATGGAGGTCCCGCCCACGGACGTGCTCGTGGCCGCGCTGGTGATCGCGGCGCTCGGGTGCGGACTGATCGAAATCATCCACCAGGTGCACCGCCGCCACGTGGCGAGGGTGCTGGCCGCCGCGGGGGCCTGAGACCCCTCAGCGGCGGGCGCGACGCACGGCGGCCCGGTAGTCGAGCCACGTCCACACCAGCACGACGACGGCGACCAGCGGGTACGCGACGTCCCACGCGCTGAGCCGCTCCCCGGCCACCACGCCCGGGAGACGGGTGGCCAGGATGATCCCCACGAACGCGGTGACCGCCCAGGCCCGCCGGCGGGGCGCGGCGACCCGGTCCTTCTGGAAGCCCGCGGCGTACGACTCCGGGGAGCCGAGCTCCTCGGCCAGCGGGCGCCCGGCCGCGGCCCCGCGTGCCCGCGCGTCACGGACGATCTCGCCCACCCGCGCGTCGGGCAGGTCCTTGCGCAGCCGCAGGACGCCGGCGAGGCGGCGGGCCCAGGCGTCGTCGTCGAGGGCGGCGGGGGGCTCCCCCACGGGCCGGCGGGCCGCCGGGAGCAGCCGGTGCGCGAGCCAGGCGAGGCCCGCGCAGACCGGGGCGACGGCGAGCAGCCAGAACGTGCTCCCGGTGAACAGGTGCGTCTGCGCGTTCACCTCGACGAGCCACCAGGCGAGCACCAGCCCGAGGGCCAGGAGGGCGGCGACGGCCACCAGCGTGGCGGCCAGCCGAGGGACGCGGACGAGGAGCCGCTCCCAGAGGGCCATCACCGCCACCCCGGCCAGACCCATGAGCACCGGGGCCAGCAGCAGCCCCCACGTGTAGTCGGTGGTGAGCCCGTCCCGGAGCAGCCAGACCAGGCAGAACAGGACGGCGTTGCCGGCGGCGACCGTGAAGCCGAGCACCGGCACATCGCGCCAGGTGGCGTCGGGTGTGGCGGGGTCGGGGTGGGGGCGGATGGTCATCGGCCGGGTCCCTCCTGTGTGCTCCGTTGCGGATCCCTTCCGGCGACCCTACGGCCCGGTCGAGCATGTCTCCGCATCGGGCGCCCTCCCTCGTGCCGGCGTCGGCGTCGCTCTACCGTGGGGCCATGGACTCCACGCTCTTCACCCGTTCGGCCGACCGCGCCGCCCACGACGACGTCAACTTCCGCACCCGCAAGTGGGTCAAGCCGGAGGACCTCAACGCGAACAACACCCTCTTCGGCGGGTCGCTGCTGCGCTGGGTCGACGAGGAGGCGGCCATCTACGCGACCCTGCAGCTGGGCAACCCGCGGTGCGTGACGAAGCTGATCTCGGAGATCAACTTCCTGGCCTCGGCGAAGCAGGGCGACATGATCGAGATGGGCCTGCGCGCCACCGAGTTCGGGCGCACGTCCCTGACCATGCGGGCGAAGGTGCGGAACATCGTGACCGGCGAGATGATCCTGACCATCGACAAGATCGTGTTCGTGTCCCTGGGCGAGGACGGCAAGCCCGCGCCCCACGGCTTCACCGAGATCACCTACGACCGCGACCGTCTGCCCCTGGACAACCCCCTCTGAACCGGCCCGCCCCCAACGCGGGAGGGCCGGGGGCTCTAGTCGATGCCGCGGGCGGCCAGGGCGTCCCCGACGTCGTCCGCGTGCTTGAAGCTGAGCACCAGCAGCGGCAGCGCCCAGGCCCACGGCGCCATCCGCACCCCGCGGGCGGCCTGCGCATGCCGGATCTGCTCGGCCAGCGCCCGCAGGTGGCCGATCGAGGAGAGCACCAGGCCCATCGCCAGGCCCACGCGGTCGGCGCGGAACCCCGCCCGCGCCAGGCGCGGCCCCGCCCACGGGATCCGCTCGACCGGCCGCAGCACCGCCTCGGCCGCCCCGGTCATGTCCGCGATCCGGGTGGTGCGCGTCAACACCTGCGCGGTGAGCACGAGCCCGAGCACGCGCGCCACCATGAGTCCGGCGGCGAACGCGTCGGTGAAGATCCACTGCGCCGCGAACAGGACCACGTAGAACAGCCACAGAGCGCGCAGGTCGGAGGCGATCATCGCCGCACCGCGCCGCAGCCCGAAGCCCACGAGATACGCGGTCACGGCACCCACCACGGCGGCGCCCGCGGTCCACAGGGACAGCGGCAGCAGGGTCAGGGCCAGCACCCACACCGCGAACAGGCCCGTCTTGAGGCCGGCGCGGGCGTGGTGCAGGGGCGAGTCGCCGTGGATGTACAGGGAGAGCATCAGCGCAGCTCCGCCGCCACGGCGTGGTCCAGGAAGCGCTCGTACGCCTCGACCACGTCCTCGGCCGGGCCGGTCCGCTCCACACGGCCGCCGTGGATCCACACCGCTTCGTCGCACGCACGGGCCAGCTCGAGGTCGTGGGTCACCAGCAGCAGCTGGAACCCGTCCGGGGCCGAGGGGTCGGCGGCCAGCAGCCGGTCGGCCACGATCCGCCGGTGCCGGCCGTCCAGCAGGGAGGTCGGCTCGTCGGCGATCACCAGGGACGGCCCGGCGGTCATCACCGAGCACATCGCCAGCCGCTGCGCCTGCCCCGAGGACAGGGACAGGCACGCCCGGTCCGCGAGCGCGGTGAGCCGGTGCTCCTGGAGCGCCGCGGCCACGCGCGCGGCGACGTCGTCCTTGGTCAGGCGGCGGCCGACGTCGTCCCGGAGCGACTTCACGGTCAGCTCCACGTCCTCCCGGACGGTGGGCATGACCATCTGCGCGGCCGGGTTCGCGAACACGAAGCCGACGGTGCGGCGCAGCGCCTTCACGTCCCGGACGGCGTCCACCCCGTGCACGGTCACCTCCCCGGCGACGACGTCGGCCAGCCCGGCGATCGCGCGGGCCAGCGTGGACTTGCCGGAGCCGTTCTCCCCGATCACCGCCACACGCGGGGCCGTGAGGGTGAGGTCCACGCCGTCGAGGAGCACGACGACGCCCTCGGGGCCGTCGGCCTCGACGCGGACGCCCGTGAGGGTGACGGAGCGATCCGGGCTCATCGGAAGGCGCGGGGGTAGGCCTTCCACAGGCCGACGATGAGGATGACGGCCACGACGAGCTTGATCAGGTCACCGGGCACGAACGGGGCCATGGAGAGGACGGCGGCACCGAACTCCATCCCGGCGATCCCGACGAAGCCGAGCACGCCGAAGAAGTAGACCATCACGACGCCGCCGATCAGCCCGGCGACGGCCGCGCCGAGCGCGACCCGTCCGGCGCCGAGGCCGGGGCGGGCCCGGGAGGTGAGGGCCCAGAAGATCAGGCCGACGATCAGCGCGGACGGGATCCAGCCGAGGATGAAGCCGGCCGTCGGGCCGGCGAACACGCCCAGGCCGCCGCGGCCGCCGCTGAGCAGCGGCAGGCCGAGCGCCACGAGGCCGGCGAAAAGCGCCATCGAGGCGGCCCCGCGCCACGGGCCGAGGATCACACCGGCCAGGATCACGGCGATGTTCTGCAGCACGATCGGGGCGGGCACACCGGCGACGGCGATCGGCGGCACCAGCCCGAGGACGGCCATCAACGCGGTCATGACGGCGATGCGCGCGAGGCTGCCGCCGGCGGAACCGCGACGGGGGCGGCGGCCGGTGTCGGCGGGGCGGTCCGCCGTCGTGGTGGCCGCGGGGCGGACGTGGCCGTCATGGGACGAGGGCACGGAAGTGCTCATGGAGGGACTCCTGGTGCGGAAGCGAGTGCGAGGGGGCGCTCAGCCGAGGCGCGGGGCGCATGGCGAGTGCCCGACGGGTTGAACAGTGTTCAGGAGTCTACTGCAGGGGCGAGGGTGTGGGCGGCCGGGGTGCGTTCCCGGGGCGACACCGAGGCAGCGGTCGGCTTGGGCGTTGTGCTGACCGGCGATCAGCAGGAACGAGGTCTGCGGCCCGCCGAGCATCTCGCGGACCGCGGCCAGTACTGGCGAGCGGGGGCGTAAGGCGGGGTGGCCGGGCAGTCCGGGCAGGGCCATGACGTCTCGTGACCGGCCGGGCCCTGACCTCATTCCCCAGCATCCGCACCGACCTGCGCAACGCCGGCGTGAACGTGGTGGACCAAGAGGCCGCCCGAGACGGGAACCTGGCCACCAGCCGCTCACCCGATGACCTCTTCCCTGTGTTCCGCCGTGGGAGTACTGTCCAGCCCACCAGCGCCGGAAACCGCTCGTGAGCAGCCCGGTACGCCACATGGCACAGGCGGGGCTGACGACCAGCTCGACACCCGGCACCTCGGTACCCGCCACCCTCCTATAAGCCGGCACCGGTCGAGGACGCGTCGGCCCTTCGAGGATCTCAGCCCACGTCCCACCTCAGGACAACCAGAAGGAAGTGATCCCGGATGCGACGGATGACGCTGCCGAGCGGGGAGTCCATCCCTGTGCTGGGCCAGGGCACCTGGGGCTGGGGTGAGGACCCCGGCCGCCGCGGCGACGAGGTCGCCGCGCTGCACGCCGGCCTCGAGCTGGGCATGACGCTGGTCGACACCGCCGAGATGTACGCCGACGGCGGCGCGGAGGAGGTGGTCGGTGAAGCATTGGCGGGTCGCCGCGACGAGGCGTTCGTGGTCAGCAAGGTCATGCCGTCCCACGCCTCCCGTTCCGGCACGATCGCGGCCTGCGAACGCAGCCTGAAACGCCTGGGCACCGATCGGATCGACCTCTACCTGCTGCACTGGCAGGGCAGGTACCCGCTGCAGGACACCGTCGCGGCCTTCCACCATCTCGTCGAGGACGGGAAAATCCGATACTGGGGCGTCAGCAACTTCGACCACCGGGCCCTCGCCGACCTGCAGGACGTGCCGGGCAGCGGCGGGCTGGCCACGGATCAGGTGCTGTACAACCTGTCGCGGCGAGGACCGGAGTACGACCTGCTGCCGTGGTGCGCCGACCACCAGCTGCCGGTCATGGCGTACTCGCCGATCGAGCAGGGCCGCATCCTTCAGGACACGACGCTGAACGACGTCGCGGCCCGTCACAGCGTCAGCCCCGCGGCGGCGGCCCTCGCCTGGGTGCTGCGCCGCGACTCGCTCTGCACGATCCCCAAGGCGAGCAGCCCGCAGCACGTGCGAGACAACGCCACAGCACTGGACGTGGAGCTGACCCGCGAAGACCTGGATGCTCTGGACCGTGCGTTTCCGCCCCCGAGCGGACCGCGACCACTGGAAATGCTGTGACCCTGCCCAAGGGCGCAGCCCGGTCGTTCCGGGCAGTGCGGACAGCGCAAGTCTCCGAAGGACCTGCCTGTCACCTCCTCCTGAACCTGTGCACGCCATCCATCAACTCCTTTCCTCGGGCCTTGTCGGGTTCGCGGTAGGCGCTGATCATCCGCTGGCAGGTCCCCCAAGTGGCCTCGAGCCGGGCCCTCTGCTTGTCGGTGAGCAACCCGGTTCCGGCGTGCAGGGTTCGACGGGCGGAGTAGAGCGGGTCGCCCGTGCGGCCGCGGTGGCCATGCAGGTCCTGCTGGACCCGGCGGTGGCAGCGGACCAACGCGTCGCCGGCTAACCGGACTGCGAGCGACCGGCGTCGTGGACGCAGACGAACAGGACACTGGGCCGTGCGGTCAGGAGGATCTCCAAAGTCGGCGGCGGGGGTTCAGGCGATGTCGAGGAAGGAACGGAGCTCGGCGAAGGCCGACGGCACAACGGAGTAGTGCGCCCAGCGGCCCTTCTGCTCGCGCGTGAGCAGGCCAGCGTCGACGAGCTTCTTCATGTGGTGACTCACGGTCGGCTGGCTGATGCCCAGCGGCTCGGTGAGATCACAGGCGCAGACCGAATTGCAGCCCTGAGCAGCGACATGGGACAGAAGCCGGAGACGGGTCGGGTCGGAAAGCGCCTTGAGCAAGGACGCGATCCTCTCGGCCTCGACGCTGTCGACGGGCCCCGCTGAGAGCGTGCAGCACTCCTCAGGGCCGTTCATCGTCTCGAGCCCGGCAGCTGTGATCGCGGTCGTCGTGGACATGCCCCCACCTTACATTGACAGTCATCGATGTGAAGCATAGCGTTCGCATCGATATCCGTCGATGGAAGGTGTCGAAGCCCGATGAGTACGACCACCAAGGATGTGGAGCAGCCCCGCGTGATGAAGGAGATGTCCTTCCTCGATCGCTGGCTCCCGGTGTGGATCCTGGCCGCCATGGCAGTGGGTCTCCTGCTGGGACGGTTCATCCCCGGCCTGAACACCGCGCTGGAGGCGGTGAAGATCGGATCCGTGTCCCTGCCCATTGCGATCGGACTGTTGGTGATGATGTACCCGGTCCTGGCGAAGGTCCGCTACGACGAGACCCGGCGCATCGGCGCGGACCGACGCCTGCTGGTGACCTCGCTGGTGCTGAACTGGATCGTCGGCCCGGCACTCATGTTCGCCCTGGCCTGGATCTTCCTGGCCGACCTTCCAGAGTACCGCACCGGCCTGATCATCGTCGGACTCGCACGCTGCATCGCGATGGTCCTCATCTGGAACGACCTCGCCTGCGGTGACCGAGAAGCAGCCGCGGTGCTGGTCGCGATCAACTCCGTCTTCCAGGTGATCGCCTTCGGTGCCCTGGGCTGGTTCTACCTCCAGGCGCTGCCATCCTGGCTGGGGCTGCCGACCACGTCGGCCGAGTTCTCGATCGGCGCGATCGTCCTCAGCGTGCTGATCTTCCTCGGGATCCCGCTGGTCGCAGGGTTCCTGACCCGCATCCTCGGTGAGCGAGCCAAGGGTCGGACCTGGTACGAGGAGCGGTTCCTCCCGAAGATCGGCCCCTGGGCGCTGTACGGGCTGCTGTTCACCATCGTGCTGCTGTTCGCCCTCCAGGGCGACGCGATCATCTCCGCACCGGGGGACGTGGCCCGCATCGCCCTGCCGCTGCTGGTCTACTTCGTCGTCATGTTCCTGGGGTCCTTCCTGCTCGGCCGCGCGATCGGCCTCGACTACGCGAAGTCCACGACCGTCGCGTTCACGGCCTCGGGCAACAACTTCGAGCTCGCCATCGCCGTCGCCATCGGCACCTTCGGAGTCACCTCCGGCCAGGCCCTCGCCGGCGTCGTCGGCCCGCTGATCGAAGTCCCCGTCCTCGTCGCCCTCGTCTACGTCGCCCTCGCTATGGGGCGGCGCCTGTTCCCCGGCGACACCACCGCCCCCACCCGATGACCCCACAGAAGGATCCCCTCGCCATGACCACGAAGCGCCCTTCAGTCCTGTTCGTCTGCGTGAAGAACGGCGGCAAGTCCCAGATGGCCGCCGCCCTCATGCGCCATCACGCCGGGGATGAGGTCGACGTGCATTCCGCCGGCACCCGCCCGGGCACCGCCATCAACGCCCAGTCCGCGGAGGCGATCGCCGAGGTCGGCGCGGACATGTCCTCCGCCGTCCCGCAGCCGGTCACCCCCGAGCTGCTGCGAAGCGTCGACCACGTGATCGTCATCGGCGACGAAGCCGTCATCAAACCCGTCGAGGGCATGACCGCGCCGGTCACGACCTGGCACACCGATGAGCCCTCTCAGCGCGGCATCGAAGGGATGGAGCGGATGCGCTTGGTCCGCGACGACATCGACACCCACGTCCGCAAGCTCCTGACCGACCTCACCGGCACCGCGAACTGACCGCCCCGCAGCAAGGAGACTCATCATCTTGACCACCGCAACGAACTCACATCCCATTGTCGTCATCGCCGCTGGCCCCATCGGCCTTGCCGCCGCTGCCCACCTCTCTGAGCGCGGCCTGCCGTTCCTGATCCTCGAGGCCGGGACCGCGGCAGGAGCCGCGATCGCCGAGTGGGGGCACACGCGGCTCTTCTCGCCGTGGCAGTACAACCTCGACGCCGCCGCACAGCGTCTCCTCGAAGCTGCCGGCTGGACCGCACCCGACGCCGACGTTCTCCCGACCGGTCACGAACTGCGCGAGCATTACCTCGAACCGCTCGCGCAGCTTCCCCAGCTCGCCGAGTCGATCCGCTACGGGGCGCGGGTCACCGCCGTCTCCCGCGCCGGCATCGACAAGACCCGCACCGCACGCCGCGAGGAGACCCCCTTCCTCGTCCGGATCCAGACCACCGACGGGCACAGCGAAGACGTGCTCGCCTCCGCGGTCATCGACGCCTCCGGCACCTGGTCCACGCCCAACCCCCTCGGACAGGCCGGGCTCCTTGCTCCCGGCGAGCAGCAGGCCCACGCCGCGGGCCACATCACCGCGCCGCTGCCTGACGTGCAGGGCCGCGACCGTGACCGCTTCGCCGGCAAGCGAGTCATGGTGACCGGTGCCGGCCACTCAGCCGCCAATACCCTGCTGGACCTCGCGGACCTGGAGGCCGACACCACCATCATTTGGGCCGCTCGCACCGCAGACCTCACCCGCGTCTACGGGGGCGGCGACCAGGACGAACTCGCAGCCCGAGGAGCGCTCGGCTCGCGACTGCGCCAGCTGGTCGACTCCGGACGCATCGAGGTCCTCACCTCCTTCACCATCACTCGCTTCAGAGCCGACGACACGTTGACCGTCCACGCTGTGACCCCGGACGGGGAGCGAGAAGTGAGCGTCGATGTGCTGGTGCCCGCCACCGGGTTCCGCCCTGATCTCGGAATGCTCTCCGAACTCCGCCTGGCCCTGGACCCGGCCGTCGAAGCACCGTCCCAGCTGGGTCCGCTGATCGATCCCGAGTTCCACTCCTGCGGATCCGTCGAGCCTCACGGTGAGCGAGTCCTCGCCCACCCGGAGACGAACTTCTACATCGTCGGCATGAAGAGCTACGGCCGCGCCCCCACCTTCCTCATGGCCACCGGCTACGAACAGGTCCGCTCCATCGCAGCAGCCCTGGCCGGCGACCGCAAAGCAGCCGACGCAGTCCACCTCGAACTACCCGAGACCGGCGTATGCACCACCGACCTCGGCGGCAGCTGCGACGCCCCAGCCCCAGCCGGCGACGCCTGCTGCAGCAGCCCGCAACTGATCGAGCTCTCCGTCGGCCGATGAGCAAACAGCGGGACGGCACGACGTTCTGTGCCACCCCGCTGGGGTATACCCGCCTGGACGCCGCCCAGCCCGGCGCGCTCGGCTCGAATACCTGGAACTGCAATGCATCCAGGAGCACCGCCTCCAGATCCCCCTCGCACTCGGCCAGACGCATCCCCAGGTCCGTGCGGTGGGCGATCACCCGTCGCGGGTCTTCCGGGGAAGGTCCGGCCTGCCAGGCCACCACCGTGAGCACCTCCCCGGTCACGTCGGCGTCGAGGAGACGCGCGTGAGTCTCACGACTGAAGTACCTCTGGACCAGCGCGGACATCACCCGGCGCACCTCAGGCGTGGACGGCAACTCTGAGGGCGGCAGGGCATCCGGTGCAGTCATCGCCCCAGGGTAGGAACGAGTCCTCGTACCCGGATAGCCCCCCTGGGGACAGCTGCGCCCTGGCGCCGGCCCCTTGCGGTTGCAGGCTCACTCACACCAGAACGGCGCCGGGCGGACTTCACACGCCTCTCGCTCCACCAGGCCGATCCCTCCCACCAGGACAGGCCAGGCGGCCAGCACCAACAGAGCAACCACCGCGGCCGTCCAGCCTCACCGAGAGCGAGGGGATCTGGATCGAGCGAACCGGACGCCGCAGACGGCCGCGCATGCGACGACGAGGAGCTGCCCCACGCTGACGAGCAAGGAAGGCGCCCCCACGGGAGCGTGGCTGCCCTGGGCGAACTCCGCGACGGCGTAGGCGGCCATGAAGACGGCTATGGCCACGGGAACGATGAGCACCAGCAGCACGAGCCCCAGGACCACTTGCGCTGCGGACCGCCCCGAGACCCGGCCAGCTGGGGTGGATTCGATCATCGGGTGATCTCCGAAGCTCAAGGGCGGATGGGTTGGGCACGAGAGCCCAGCTACGAGGGCTCTACGAGTACGCCAAAAGAAACCTAGACCACGACCGATCCACCGGCGACCCCTGCCCATGAAGACTGAAGCAGCACCCACACCCAGCGCCCCGGCACAAACGGTCGTTTGTGGCGGGCGTCCGGGATGCGACGGGGCTGTGGCTTCGTTCGCTTGGTGGCGGGGTTTTTGCAGCGCTCCGTGGCGGTCTTGTTGCCGCGATCACGCAGGACTGGCCGCAGGTAGGTGTCGCGGTCTGAACCGAGAGGGGTGCGCCCGGTCGGGGCCGTTTGGATCGCTGCCGCTACGTCAGAGTCCGAAGGCTCCGCCGCTGACGAGGATCACGATGCCGAGGCCGATGAGAACGATGGGGAAGAGGATGTTCTCCCAGCGTTCGAGCACTTCGGCGATCGGGGGGCGGGTGGCGACGAACTTTGCCAGGGCCACCAGGACCGCGACGAGCGCGAGGAAGACGATGCAGTAGGCGACTACTGCGAGAGGTTCCACGCTGAGGAAGACAGGGGTGTAGACGCCGATGTTGTCGCCGCCGTTGGCAAGGGTGACGCCTGCGACTGTCCACACGCCGACCTTCTTGCCGGCAACCTTGGCCTCGTCGTCATCGTCGTCATCGTCTCCGCGCCAGGCCTGCCATGCGGCCCAGAGGCCGAGGCCCAGAGGGATGAGGCCGAAGTACGGGATGGCTGCCGGGGGCAGGAATGCTCCGGCGCCGATGGTCACCAGGACCGCGGCACCGAGGATGCCGGCGAATCCGAGGTACTGGCCGGCCAGAATGCGGGCGGTAGTGCCGCGCTGGCCTGCCCCTCGCGCGAAGAAGAGGGAGAGCACGATGATGTCGTCGATGTTGGTCGCTGCGAACAGGCCCATCGCCTGCAAGACCGAGGTGAGGCTCATGCGCCCTCCCCAGCTGCGTCGCATCCGGGAAGCGAGCAGGCGGGATCGATGCACGGGGCGTCTTCGTCCACTGCCAGGGTGGCATCGACCAGTGCCGTCAGCGCCTGCGCCAGGTGCGAATCGGCGATCTCATATCGTGTCCGACGACCCTCGGGCTCGGAGACGACGATCCCGCAATCGCGCAGGCATGCCAGGTGGTTGGACACGTTCGGGCGTGTCAGGTCCAGATCTCGGGCCAGTTCCGCCGGGTAAGCGGGATGGTCGAGCAGGGTCAAGATGATCCGGGATCGAGTGGGGTCGGCCAGTGCACGACCCAGGCGGTTCAACACGTCGAGACGCGAAGCAATAGTCAGCATGGACTGAACTATACAGCGCAAACTGAACACTCGATCACAGGCGTCAGCCCAGATCGCATGCCCGTAAGGGGATCCTTCACCGTACGTCGAGCGAGCTCAGTCCTCGACGACTTGTGACTGTCGACGGTGAATGGCGGTGTTCTGACAGAGGTATTTGGCGGCCGTGGTGCGGCTGTGGGCTCAGAGGTAGCTGCAGATTTGGGCGGGATCGCACTGGGTGGGGTCGCCTTGGGAGGCGGCCTGGTAGTGCTCGGCCGCGGAGGCCCGCAGGGCGGTGAGCTCAGCGATGTGCTGGTCGAGGTCGGTGAGTTGCTGGGCGAGCTGTGCGGCTACGTGGGCGCAGGGGGCCTGCCCGGCGTCGCGGATCTGCAGGATGTTCCGGATCTCGGCCAGGCTGAGTCCGGCGGCCTTGCTTCGGCGGATGAACTGCAGGCGGGCGAGGGCCTCGGGTGGGTAGTCGCGGTACCCGTTGGGGCCGCGGTGCACCGGGGGCAGCAGCCCGTGCTGTTCGTAGAACCGTAGGGCTTTGGTGGTCATGCCGGCGGCTGCGGCCGCTTCACCGATCCGCACGGTGCGCACCTCGATCCTGGACTGGTCTGTGGCCTTCCACGGTAGAGGAAGGCTCCGGGGGCAGGGCACTGCCTGCCCCTGGAGGGGCCGGTGGTCATCCGGGTTCGGTGCGGGCGCGGTCGGTCTCGACGGCCTGCCAGGTCTTGCGCGCGGCGATGAGCACCGGGTCCCACACCGGGGAGAACGGCGGGGCGTAGGAGAGGTCGATGTTGAGCAGCTCTTCCACCGGGGTCTCGTGCCACAGCGCCACGGAGAGCACGTCGATGCGCTTGGCCGCGCCTTCTTCCCCGACGATCTGGGCGCCGAGCAGCCGTCCGGTGCCGCGTTCGGCGATGAGTTTGGTGCGGATGGGTTTGGCCCCGGGGTAGTAGCCGGCCCGGGTGGTGGAGTCGACCACGGCGGTGACGGGGTCGAAGCCGGCCGCCTGCGCTTCGACCTCGCCGAGGCCGGTGCGTCCGACTTCGATGTCGCAGATCTTGGTCACGGCGGTGCCGAGCACCCCGGGGAAGGTGGCGTAGCCGCCGCCGAGGTTGATCCCGGCGGTGCGGCCCTCCTTGTTCGCGTGGGTACCCAGCGGCAGGGCCACGTGGCGGCGGGAGACGCGGTGGAACTTCTCCACGCAGTCCCCGCCGGCCCACACCCCCTCGATGCCGGTGCGCAGCCGGCGGTCCACGGCGATCGCCCCCGTCTCGCCCAGGGGGATCCCGGCGTCGGCGGCCAGGGTGGTGTTCGGGGTCACCCCCAGGCCGAGGATCACCAGCTCGGTGGGGATGGTGGCCTGATCGGTGACCACGGCGGTGACCTTCCCGGTGTGGGTCTCGAAGCCGGTGACGGTCTCCTCCATCCGCACCTCCATCCCGTACCCTTCCATCGCGGTGGCGATGAGCGCGCCCATGTCCGGGTCCAGGCCCGGCAGTGGGGCCGGGGGGCGTCCGATCACGGTGATGTCCACGCCCCAGGCGGACAGGGCCTCGGCCAGTTCCAGGCCGATGTAGCCGGCCCCGACGACCACCGCCCGGCCCGGCCGGTCCCGCTCCAGCACCGCCCGCAGGGCCAGGCCGTCGTCGAGGGTCTGCACCCCGTGGATACCGGCCGCATCGATCCCGGGCAGTGGCGGGCGGGCCGGGGTGGCCCCGGTGGCGACCATGAGCTGATCGAAACCCTCCCAGGCCTCCCGGCCGGCGGTCAGGTCGCGCACGAGCACGGCGCGGCGGTGCAGGTCGATCTCCAGGACCTCGTGACCGGTGCGGGCGTCGATGGCGTGGTGGTCGCGGAACTGTTGCGGGGTACGGGCGATCAGCTCCGTGGTGTCGGCGACGTCCTTGCCGATGAAGTACGGGATCCCGCAGGCCGAATACGAGGTGTAGTGGCCCCGCTCGAAGGCCACGATCTCCAACTGGTCCTGGGGCAGCTGGCGGCGGCCGGCGGAGGCCGCGCTCATCCCCGCGGCGTCCCCACCGATGACGATCAACCTCTGGGCCATGACTTCCCCTTCCGTTACAGTGCCTGCTGAGTCGTCAGCTCCCGGCTGTGCTCGATGCTCGAGGCCGACCGATCCTCACGCGGCGCAGCAGGAGAGTTTGGAGACGTCGGTGCGGAAGGACTGGGCGGCGATCTTGAGGCCTTCGGCCATCGTCAGGTACGGGCACCACAGGGTGGAGACCTGATCCACCGTCATGCCCGCGGACAAGATGTAGACCCCGGCCGCGGCAAGCTCCCCGGCGTCCTTGGCCACCGCGGTGATACCCACGATCCGCCCAGTCTCGGCCTCGGCGACGATCTTCACGAACCCGCGGGTGTCACGGTTGACCAGCGCCCTGGGCACGTACTCCAGGGGCAGCACCCGGCATTCACACCGGAGGCCGGCTTCCCGGGCCTGCTGGTCGGTCATGCCCACCGCCGCGATGGCCGGGGAGGTGAAAGTGACCCGCGGCAGGTGGGTGTAGTCGATCTGCTGGCCGGTGTGGTGGAAGGCGTTCTCCACCGCGGTGACCCCGTGGGCCGAGGCCACGTAGACGTACTGGGGGTGCCCGGTCACATCCCCGGCCGCCCACACCTTCGGATTCGAGGTCGCCATCCGGGCGTCGACGAGGATCTCCCCGCGCGCCCCGGTGTCCACCCCGACCGAGCCGAGGCCCAGGTTCTCGGTGACCGGACGGCGCCCGACCGCGACCATGAGCCGGCCCGCCCGCAGGGTGTCCTGCCCGCCCGCGCCCGTGACGGTGGCCACCACCTCCCCGGTGTCCCGGTCGGGCGTCACGGAGGAGACGGTGGCCCGGGGGATCACCCGGATGCCCTCCTCGGCGAACACGCCCCTCAGGGTCCGGGAGACCTCGGGTTCCTCATGGGAGGCCAGCCGGGACCGCACGACCATGGTGACCATCGAGCCCAGGCGGGCGAAGAGTTGAGCCTGCTCCAGGCCCACGTACCCGCCACCGATGATCAGCAGCGATTCCGGCACCTCGTCCAACTCCATGGCCGTGGTCGACGTCAGATACTCCACCTGATCCAGACCCTCGATCTCCGGGACGATCGGGGTGGAGCCGGTGGCCACCAGATAGTGGGCCGCCCGCACCCGGCGGCAGGAACCGTCGGCTCCGGTGACCTCCAGCGCCGGATCCTCGGCGGTGCCGGTGAACACCGCTTCGCCGGTGGCCAGTTCCCAGCCGTAGTCGGCGATCAGATCCAGGTACTTGTCCGAGCGCATTCCCTCCACCAGCGCGTCCTTGCCGACGATTAGCCCGGGCATGTCCACCCCGGCGGCCGACGTGCTCAGACCGGGGAACCGTCCTGTGGCGTCCAGCGCCACGTGGCGGGCCTCGGCGGCGGCCAGCAGCGCCTTCGACGGCACGCACCCGGTGTTCACGCAGGTGCCCCCGACCGTGGCACGCTCGATCATCACCACTGATTTGCCGAGATTGGTGGCCCGGATCGCGGCGGCGAACGCACCACCGCCGGAACCGATGATCGCCAGGTCCACTTCGTGCGTTCCCGTCTCAGGCATGACCGGCCTCCGTAAGTCCGTGATGAAGGCCCCGACGGGCCGTCTGTGTGCGGTGCTGTGCTGTGCCCAGCCTGCACCTTCCCCTGAAGAGGAAGGTCAAGACGTCACCGCGGCAATGTCATGTGCACGACCGTATGTGCCCCAGACCCGGGGGCCCTTTCGAGGAGTCGCTACCAGAGGCGATTGCCTGGCCGGTGGATCTCAGGAGCTGGTGGCCGGCCCGTGTGCTCAGTGACCGATCAGGAGTGACTCGCGGGCGGCTTCGACCACTTCGGGGGTGACGGTGGCCAACTGGTTGATCGTGAGGATGCGTTGGATCTGGGTGAGGAGGCGGTCGACGAGACGGAAGTTGCCGCCGGTGATCCGGGCGATGGTGGCGATCGCGACCGCCTGGGTGAACTCGTCGTCCTCGCCGGCGAGTCCGTCGGTGTGCCAGCGGCGGTTCAGGACGGCGGTGAGCTCTTCGGGGGTGAGGGGGCGGTATTCGTGGGCGAAGCCCACACGGCTGTAGAGCTGGGGGTAACGGGCCAGGCGTTTGTCGATGCCGGGCATTCCGATGAGGATCACCCCGAGGGTGTGGCGGTCGTAGTAGTCGCGGACCTGTTCCAGGCCGGTGGTCTTGAGCCGGTCGGCCTCGTCGATGATGAGCAGCTCGGTGAGCCCGGAGGAACGCGAGTCGGGGTGCACGAACGGGTCGACGCGGCCGTGGTGGTGGTAGTCGATGGCGTAGGAGATCTGTTGGCAGGCCCGCGGGAGGGCTTGGTCGACCTGTCGGGGGCTGGCGGTGACGGTCGGGGTCCACAGCGCGGTGCGGGCCTGCAGGACCTGCTCAGGGATGGGGCCGGGCTCGCGGTCCTCGCCCAGGTCTCTTTGCCACTGCTCCCATTGCGGGGCCCCGGCGTAGTGGCGGGCCGAGAGGGTCTTGCCGACCCCGGGTGGGCCCCAGCACAGGCCGATGTAGCGGTGGGCGCGGACGGTGTCGGCGAACTCGGTGAAACGGCGGTGCTCCCGGGTGGGAAGGAGCAGGGGTGATGCGGGGTCCGGGGGTGGGCCCAAGGCTGCGATTTCCCCGAACGTGCCGGAGAGGAAGCGCCGGCCGTCGTCGTCCTTGCCCAGCAGGCTCCGGGAGGAGTCGGGCTCAGTCGGTGGCATAGGTCCGCAACCGGTGTCGGGGCGCCGGCTCCGCCGGCGGGTCTGCCGTCGGGCCCGGCGCCGGGGCGGGTGGTGGTGCCCAGCGGTCGTCGGCGGGCAGGGCGTCGGCGAGGCTGCGCCGGGCGCGCAGCTGCTGCTTGAGCGCGGCGCGTCGGGCGCCCCGGGCCTGCTGCAGCTGTTGGAGGGTGATGGTCTCAGCGGCCAGTTCGGGGGCGATCGCCCGGCACAGGTAGGTGTCCTGGTGGTAGACGCGCACCTCGCCGGCGTCGCGGGGGTCGTAGCGGATGGTCACGGTCTCACTGACGTAGGCGGCCAGCACCGGGCAGATGTAGCGGGTGCCTTGAAAGCGGATGCCGTCGCGCTGGACGATGCGGGTGGTCGCAGCGGTGAGCAGCAGCAGGTCGAGATCCTCGCCCCGGGCCGGGGTGCGCGGGATCCACCCGGCCCCGATCCAGCGGGCGGCGGGGGCCTGTCCGGTCTCGGAGTGCACCCGGGCGTGGTAGTCCTCGATCAGGTAGCGCTGGACCACTGCGTCGAGCTGCTCCAGGCTCAGGGCAGGTGGTGAGGTGGGGGTGCCGCCGGTTCCGTGCGGGATGTGCCCGGGCAGGTGCGGGAGCACCTCGGTGGTGATCGTGCCGTAGAAGCGTTCGATCTTGCCCCTCCCCTGCGGGACCCCGACGCGGGAGTGGATGAGCCGGATGTGGGTGTCCAGGCAGACCCGGTCCAGCCGGGTGCTGGTGAAGTCGGCCCCGTGGTCGCTGTAGAGCACCTCGGGCAACCCCTGGACCGGCCACCGCGGGTCGGGCTTGGCTCGCACGGCCTGGTGCAGGGCCAGGGCGGTCTGCTCGGCATTCGGGGCGCCGGTGAAGACGGTGTAGCCGGCGACCGCGCGGGAGTAGTCGTCGAGGATCACGCTCAGCCACGGCCGCACCGGGCGCCCCCGGTTGTCGAGGATCGCCACGTCGAGCAGGGTGTGGTCGGCCTGCCACTGCTCATTGGGCCTCACCGCCGACCGGCGGTGCACCAGCTCGTATCGGTCCCGGTAGGCGGTGTCTCCCTCCAGGGCCAGGGTGCGCAGCCCGGGGTCGATCGCGGCGATCACGCTGCGCACGCTCGAGTAGCTCGGGGGTGCCCAGCCGCGCTCCGGGGCCAGATCGCACACCCGGCGGTGGATGAACCTGGTCGTCGGCGCCGGGCGGCGCAGCGCCAGGGCCTCGATCACCGCGATCAGCTCCGCAGGCAGCCGGCGTTGGCCGCGGTCGCTGCGGGCCTTGCGCTGCAAGCCGGCCGCGGAGGAGTCCGCCCGGTATTCGGCGGCCCAGCGCTGCAGGGTGCGGACCGAGACCTGGGCATGGGCGGCGAGCCGGGTCAGCGGCACCCCCTCGTCGAGGTGCTGGCGCAACAATGCCGCTCTCTCCTGCGGACCCAGCTGCACCACCACCATCACCCCACCTGGGTCAGTCCGCCGGACCGGGCTCGGGCTCGGCGGCGGTGACCGGTCCGGCCGTCACCGGCTCCGGGGACCGCGGCGGGAGGTGACGGTAGAGACTGGTGCGCGTGATCCCGGTCTTGGCCACGATCTCCGCCATCGTGTGCCCGCTCTCGCGCAGATGCGCCGCGTAGGCCAGCTTGTCCGGATCCACCACCGTAGGCCGCCCGATCCGCCGGCCCTTCGCCGCGGCCACCGACCGGGCATGAGCAGCCCGCTCGAGGGTGTAGGTGCGCTCCATCTGCCCGAACAACGCCAGCAGCACCACCGCCAACTGCGCCATCGGATCACTCGGATTGGTGGAGTCCACCTTGATCGGGTCCGCCAGGTTGCGCACCCCCACCCCCCGCTCGGCGAGGTCATGGATCAGGTTCAAGGTGTCGCGCACCGTGCGCCCGAGCCGGTCCAGGGTGTGCACCACGATCACATCACCCTCCCGGGCGTAGGCCAGCGCCGCGGTCAGCCCGGGACGCTCCGTGGTGGCCCCGGACTTCTTGTCCACATAGATCCGCTCGGCGGCGATCCCGACCTGCCGGAGGGCATCGATCTGCCGGTCGAGGTCCTGTTTGGCCGTCGAGACCCGCGCGTAGCCCAATTCCATGCGCCCAGCGTACCGGAAGTCGGTTCCGTACGACCTAAATGGTTCAGCACTTTTGGTCCAAGTTCTGGTACAGGAATCGCCGATCGTGCACATCGGGCAAGGATCCCCACGCGGGCCGTCCCACTACCAAGGAAGTGGGACAGTCGCCCGAGAGCGATCAACACGTCGATCACCTCGAGCTCGGCCGGCCCGACGACTCCGATCGGGACGCAAGACCTCGATGCCGCCATTTAGCTCCGTCAGAACACCGCCACTTATCGATGCGGTTCACAGACGACTTCTTGTGAGGGATCGTCATGTACGCAAGACCCGTACGGTGACGTGGGCGGTGAGGGGAGGGTAACTGCAACAATGGGGACATGCATGTCGGCTACGCGCGCGTCTCGACTCTCGAGCAAGACCTCTCCGCCCAACGGGAAGCACTCGAGCGCCTCGGAGTCGAGAACAAGGACATCTACTTCGACCACGGCCTGACGGGAACGACCCGCGCCCGGCCCGGGTTGCGCGAAGCGCTGGCCGCGACCCGGGACGGCGACACCCTGGTGGTGACCAAGCTCGACCGGCTGGCCCGCTCGCTCCCGGACGCGAGGGACATCGCCGACGAGCTCACCACCAAGGGAGTGGCGCTCAGTCTCGGAGGCAGGGTCTACGACCCCAACGACGCCGTCGGCCGGTTGCTGTTCAACGTGCTCGGCATGGTGGCCGAGTTTGAGGCGGACCTCATCCGCCTGCGCACCCGCGAAGGCATGGCCATCGCCAGATCCAAGGGCAAACTCAAAGGCAAGAAGCCCAAGCTCTCGCCCTCTCAGCGGAAGCACCTGCTGACGTTGCACGCCGCCGGCGAGCACACCCAAGCCGAGCTGGCCGAGCTGTTCAACGTCTCCCGCACCACCATCTACCGCGAGCTGCGCCGCACCACGACCGACACCTGACCGCGCCTGCACCGCCACTGAGCGATCACAGAAACCCGCCACCAAGCCATCACATCCACAGGCCACCCCGCCCACACACGGTCGTTTTCGGCGGAGCCGATTCGCGCCACAACGCTTGCCATTGGAGCGACCTGCCAGCGCACGCACAATCCCTTTCGCGACGGCTGGACCACGCGCCGCGGGATGCGAGCGGGCCAGGGCGCTCAGGGGCAGCCGCGTTCCTGCAGCCAGATCCTCGCCGCCGCCTGAGCCGCGTCCGTGCCGCCGCCCCCGTCCCTACGGATCGGCAGGTCCGGGTCCACCGGGCGATCGCCCAGAACCTCGCCTCCACGGTCCACAAACTCCGCGGCCGTCAAGGTGAGACGGCTGCCATCGGACAGCACGTGCGTCGCATTCCCGGACCCATACCCTGACGATGACTGCCCGAACGACCTTGCATTGGGCAACCCTCGGAAGGCGGCCAGCACCGCCTCCCCCGAGGACGAGGTGGACCGGTCTTGAAGCACCGCAATCGGAGCGCCATCGCGTTGTGTCCGGGGCCCCACGCTGACGAACGTCATGCCCTCTGTGCCTGCCCCGTCCTCCTGCACGGTCACTGCCGTGTCCTCGCCAGCCCTATCCCGGAAGAACATCACCGGCCCCTCCGGCAACAACGCGGAGACCCCCGAGAGCATCGGCCACATGTTCCCACCCAGGTTTCCCTGCACGTCCACCACCCACCCGCAGGTCGCGGTCGCTGCGGCGTCGATTCCGTCCGCCAGGACCATCGCGTACTCGGACGCCTGGGGGTCGTCACTGGCCACGGGCAGTGCTGGCAGGCTGAGGGTACTGATGCCATCCGTCGTGGTGACGGTCGGCAACGTGACATTCATGCGCGGTGTCTCAGAAGCGCTGGAGGTCGACCTTTCACCCCTCTCGGCTGGGTCCGGGCCGGGAGTGAAGCTCGAATGCTTTCCTCCAGCCACCCCCGTGGCATAGCGCAGGACACTGTCGAGGTCTCGAGGTGAGCGCGCCGTCTTGGCGGTCTCCTGCACCTGGGCTCGGGCCTGCTCCCACCGCTCGCCGGAGGCGTACAGCCCGGTATCAAGGACGTCGAGGGCCCGATCTGCGTACGCCAGGGTGTCTTGATCTCCACTTGACGATCCTCCACCAGGGGTCGGCGTCCCTGGTGGAGCGGACGACGACGTGGGTGTCGATCCATCCCCGTGGGAGGCTCCACACCCGGTCAGCAGTACCGCCAGCACCACGCCCATGCAGACGACTCGCGTCCTAGGCCGTCTGGTCCAAGCGATATTCATGCGGCCAGTGTCGCATCAGACGCACGCCGGGAGGCCCCTCGGCGAAAACTCCCGTGACGCATCTGCCCAGCCACTCTCCGTGTTCGGACTAAGGGCGCAAACGGTCGTGTGGGGCGGACTGAATCCTCGCCACAACCCTCGCCAGACAGCTCCCACGCGGGGCCCGCTCCGCTGGAAACCGACCCGCAGCTGGCACCCAACTCCCCCTAGGGCGTGTCTGAGAATAGATGCACGAGTCAGCTGAGACCCTGGGGACATGTCCCGGTTCCAGATGCTCTCCGACGCCCAATGGGAGTTGATCGCCCCGATGCTCCCGACCCGGACCGGCCGCGCCGGCAGGCCGTTCGCCGACGCCCGCACCATGGTGGAGGCGATCATCTACCGATACAGGTGCGGAATCGCTTGGAGGGATCTGCCCGAGGTCTACGGGCCCTGGCAGACCGTGTGGACCTGGCATCGGCGCTTGGCCGAAAAAGGCACATGGGACACGGTGCTGGCCACGCTGACCGCCGCCGCTGACGCCGAAGGCCTGATCGATTGGTCGGTCTCGGTGGACTCCACGATCGCCCGCGCCCACCAGCACGCGACGAACATCACCCGCCACACAGGGGGATGGATCGAACTACAAGAATCCGCATGAGGAACCGGCCGATCACGGCATCGGGCGCTCCCGTGGCGGGCTGAGCACGAAGATCCATCAGCTCGTCGACGGGACCGGGCTGCCGCTGGTCAGCCTGATCACCCCCGGCCAGGCAGGGGACTCCCCGATGCTGCTTCCTCTCCTGCAGCAGCTGCGCGTGACCCGGCCAGTAGGGCGGCCCCGGACCCGCCCCGAGGCCGTGCTGGGCGACAAGGCGTACTCCTCCCGGGCGATCCGCACCCACCTACGTGCCCGCGGCATCAAAGCGGTCATCCCCGAACCGGCAGATCAGCGAGGCCACCGCAGACGGCGCGGTGCCCGCGGCGGGCGCCCCGTCGGCCTCGACGCGGACGCCTACAAGGGCCGCAACGTGATCGAGCGCCAGTACGCGCACCTGAAGCAATGGCGGGGCCTGGCGACCCGGTATGACAAGTACGCGATCATCTACAGGGCCGCTGTGGTCCTGAATGCTGTGATCGCATGGTCAAAACGATTGTCAGACATGCCCTAGGCCATTCCGGTCTTGACTGATCGTTCTGGAACGATCATTCTGTAACCATGCCCAGGCCCAGAGAGTTCAACGAAGCGACCGCCATTGCCGCGGCGGTAGACGTCTTCTGCAACCGCGGGTTCCACGCCACCTCCGTCGAGGACCTCGTGCGGGCCACGGGCGTGAACCGCAGCAGCCTCTACGGCGTCTTCGGCAGCAAGCAAGGCCTGTTCCTGCGCGCCCTCGACCACGTATGCGAGCCAGAAGTCGACCCCGCCACCCGACTGGACCTCTGCCTGGTGGCGCTGACCGATCTTGCTCCGTCCGATGAGCGCATACAGCAGAAGGTCGCCGCCGTCCTCGCCCGCTTCCACATCACCCCCGCCGTCCTCGCCGAGCGCCTGTTCACCCGAGCCGGCATCTCGACCCCGCAGAAAAGGAGCACCTCATGAGCAACAACACGGTCACCATCAAGGATGGCACCCTAACCATTGAGCCCACCGGCCTAGACAAGCTGTGGTCCTTCACTGGCAAGCTGCAGTTCCCCCTGGAGCACGTCCTGGGCGCGACCTACGATCCAGACCTGCGCAACGAGCCCAAGGGGTGGCGTGGCCCCGGACTGGGTCTGCCGAACAAGCTCTCCGGCACCTTCCACGCTGGCGGGAACAAGCAGTTCTGGAACATCTCAGGCTACGAGAAGGTCGTCGTCTTCACCCTGAGCCCGGAGGAGGAGTACGAGCGCGTGATGGTCACGGTCGAGGACCCCCACGAGGTCGTGCGGCTCGTCAACGGGGCGATCGAACCCGCCCAGAGCTAAACCATCAGAGAATCGGGGCGCCGACGGATCGCCCCGCCCGTCCGGCAAGCTCGCCCAGGCGGCACAATCGGTCGTTTACGACGAGGGGCCCCGCCATGCGCCGTGTGCGCCCCCTCCGGCCCTGCCCGCCCGCCGCACGGCTCGCCACAACCAACCCGCTAGAGCGGCAGCCGTCCGTACGTTTCGAGCGAGCCCTGGGGTGCGCGGGGGCGCCCACCTGGACACCCAGTGTCACGCCGACCGGATCCCGCCCGATACGCGAAGAGTCCACCGCGCGTCGTGTGGAACCTTGCCTGCATCTCGACAGCAAAGGCCCTTGCCCACCGATCCGCATCGTGACACAGTTCACCCCATGATGCAGCAGCAGTGACGCCGTGGGTCCGACGAGCCACCACCGGCCTCCCCGCGCGCCCGTCTCGAGCACGGCTCGACGGGTGCCTCTGCGCCCACCCCTTTCTTCAGAAAGCAGTCACCGCATGCCTGACATCATCGAATTCCCCCTGCCCGTCTCGTCGGACGACCCCCACTGGCGGGCCTACTGCCAGCTCGGAGACGAGTACAACCACGAACTGATCGGCACGACCGAGTGGGACGAGACCCCCACGGACGCGCTCATCCAGGCCGCCGCCGAGACCGACCACACGCTGCGCCGCTACCTGGCGTACGTCGACGGCGAGGCGGTCGGCTACGCCCGCGTCCTGATCAACCAGGTCGACGACCCTGACGCGGCCGCCCTCAACGTCTACGTCCACCCGCGGCACCGCGGACGCGGCCACGGCCGGGCACTGGCCGAGCGGCTCGTCCTGGACACCGCCGGCCTCACCCGTTTCGAGACCTGGCCGCTGACGCCGCGGCCGGTGGCCGGGCAACGGACGCTCACCCCGCCCAACGGCGCCGGCGCGGTGTCCGCCGAACATCCGGGTGTGCGTCTCGCCCAGTCCTACGGCTTCGCGCTCGTCCAGATCGAGCGGGTGAGCCGGTATGACTTCGCCGATCCGGGGATCGACCCCGCCGTCGCCCTGGCCGAGGCCGAACGCGTCTCGTCGGACTACGAGCTCCACGCCTGGGAGGGCGCGGCCGACGCGTCCCTGCAGGACGACCTTGCCGTCCTCAAGGCCCGCATGGCCACGGACGTGCCCTCCGGGGAACGCACCGTGGTGGAGCAGGTGTGGGACGCGGCCCGCGTGCGTCGCATGGACGAGCAGATCCTCACGACCGGGCGCCTCTTCCGCGCGGTGGCGCGGCACCGCGCCACCGGTCGGATCGTTGCCCTGAGCGAGCTGGTGGCGCCCCGCTCGCGCCCGGACGGGCTCATCGACCAGTGGGACACCATCGTGCTGCCCGAGCACCGCGGCCACCGCCTCGGCATGCGCGTGAAGGCGGCGAACCTCATCGCCGTGCGCGACGCGCTGCCCGGGGCCCGCGCGATCATCACGTGGAACGCCGAGGAGAACCGGCACATGCTCGACGTCAACGAGGCGCTGGGCTTCCGGCCCGTGCTGGCCGAGGCGTCCATGGAAGCGCCGGCACCGCTGCGACGTCGCTGACGGCCCGCGACCCGCGGCGCCGCCTCACCCCCGCTCGAGCGTCCGCTGGGCCGCCTCCCGCACCGCCCGCGTGAGCCGCACCAGGCGCGTCACGGGCAGTGTGGCCGCCTGCCAGTACAGGGGCACGAGGACGTCGTCGAGCCCGGGCACGCGGACCAGCCGGCCGGCGCGCACGTCCTCGACGGCCTGGGCGTCCACGAGCATCCCCCACCCCAGGCCGGCCCGGACGGACCGGTGGAACCCGTCGAACGACGGCGCCAGGTGCGTGGGCGGGGCGACGTCCAGCCCGGCGCCGCTCAGCGCGAGGCGCTGCAGGTCGTCCTTCGCGTTGTAGCGCATCATGGGCATCGCGCCGAGGTCGACGACGTCGCCCGCCGCGTGCCGGGCGAGCAGGGCGGGCGAAGCGAGCGGGACGTAGCGCATGCTCCCCAGCGGCTCCGCCGCACACCCCTGCACCGGCTGCGGCTCCGTGGTGACGGCGGCCAGCACCTCGCCCCGGCGCAGCAGCCGGGCGCTGTGGTCCTGGTCCTCGACGTGCAGGTCCAGGACCGTGTCGTCCCAGTCGGCGGCCTCGGCCAGGACGGGCCCGAACCACGTGCCCAGCACGTCGGCGGGCACGGCCAGGGAGGTGACGCTGCGCCCGGCCGCCGTGCGGCCCAGCCCGGCCCACGCCTCCTGTTCGAGCACCCGCATGTGCCGGGCCACGCGCACCAGGCCGACGCCGGCCTCGGTCGGCTCGCAGGGTGTGCCGCGCCGGATCAGCACCTGGCCCACCTCCCGCTCCAGGGCGCGGATGCGCTGGCTGACCGCGGAGGCGCTGACGCCGAGCTCGTACGCGGCCGCCTCGAACGAGCCCTCGTCCGCGATCGCACGCAGCGCCTGCAGCTGATCCAGGTTCATGAAGCAGAGCTTAGGCACCTGCAGTTCTCTTCGTTTGGCTCAGGCCAGGCCGGGCCCTAGCGTCCTCACCCATGTGGACCCTCGCCGGCACCGGCCTGCTCACCGGACTCGCCCTCATCGTCGCCATCGGCGCCCAGAACGCCTTCGTGCTCCGCCAGGGCGTGCGCCGGGAGCATGTGGGCGCCGTCGTGCTGGTGTGCATGGCCTCGGACGCCGTGCTGATCCTGGCCGGGACCGCCGGGGTGGGCGCGCTCGTGCAGGCCGTGCCGTGGCTGCTCGAGGTGCTGCGCTGGGGCGGCGCCCTGTACCTGCTCTGGTTCGCGGTCTCCTCCCTGCGTGCCGCGCTGCGCCCGCAGGGGCTCGTGGCCGAGCAGGCGCCGCGGACCGCGGGCTCGGTCGTCGCCACCACGCTCGCACTGACCTGGCTCAACCCGCACGTCTACCTGGACACCGTGGTGCTGCTGGGCAGCCTCGCCAACCAGCACGGTCCCGACGCGCGGTGGGTCTTCGCCGCCGGCGCCGTCGCCGCCTCGGTCCTGTGGTTCACCGCGCTCGGCTACGGCGCGCGCCTGCTGGCCCGGGTGCTCGCCGACCCGAAGGCGTGGCGCGTGGTGGACGTGGTGATCGCGGTGGTCATGGCGGTGCTCGCGGTCCGGCTCATCGCCGGTTCCGGCGTGTGGGGGTGAGCCGACAGACGCCGGTTCTGGCGTCGGGCTGAATCAAGGTCGCTCAACGTCGACCCGCCAGAGCTGGGCTCGTGCGGCCTCCGCGAACAGGGGTGCACCGCACGGCACCAGCCGCTCAAGGACGTCACTGACGGTCAACGGAGGATTCCGTGTCGCGCCCGCTTGGGCTGCGAGAGCCGTCATCACTCGAGCCGGGTCCAGGTCGAGCTGGTTCATGAAAAACTCGTCCGGACTCTGCACCTCGATGTCGAAGGACTCAACGACCTCACGCGGGAAATCCTTCAGATTCGCCGTGACGATCAGGTCAGCACGCCCCTGGATCGCGGCGGCGACCACATGCCGATCATCGGGGTCCGGAAGGTCAATCCCGGGCACGAGCTGCTCCCACCCCTCGACCCGCGCGTCGTCGAAGGCGGCGTCCATGACCCCGGCACGGTGACGCGCCGCCCCCGACGCACGCATGTCTGGATGCATCGCTTCCAGTGCGCGCACCGTCTCGTCGAGGATCCGCCCACTCCATACCGGCCGATAGAGGCCCGCCTCGGCCAGATGCAGCAAGGTGTCCGCTTGGGCGATGGGCACGAGGACGCACGCGTCGAGCACCGCGCTGAAGCGAGCCACTACCCGCGCTCACCCCGGAGGTCGGCGCGAGCCTGACGCAACGCCTCGCGGTAGGACTCCGCCTTCTGGTCGTAGAGCCCCGCAGACGAGGCCTCCCCTACGAGGTCGCTCAGCGAGGCACGCCGCTCCCCGCGCTTCCGCTGCTGATAGGACACGACGTCTTGGAGCCGGATGCGTCGGTGCCGACCACCGGTCGTCCTCTCGTACGGCAACGCGCCCTCCTCGAGCAGCCTCACCAGCGTGGGACGACTGATGCCGAGGAAGTTCGCCGCCTCTTGTGTCGTGAGCAGCTGGTCGACGGGTGCCACCGTGATGGCCTTGCCCACCCGCATCGCCTCGACGACGTCCCGCAGGACGTTGAAAGCCTCTGGCGGCAGGGGGACCTTCTGGCCGTCAGGGCCGACCAGGGCGGCCGGCTGCGTCAGGCCGTCGAGGAACCTGCCGAGGTCGAGCATCTCCTCGAGGTCCGTCGGCGGCAGCACCGTGTGCTTGTCATTCACCGTCGCAGTCATGGAACAAGACTACCCGCGAAAAAGAAAAATTCGCAGTCCCCTCCCGCCTCCGCTTCCCCGCCCCGGGACACTGTGTCAGCCGCGCGCGTAGGCGAGCGACTCCTCGATGATCCCGACGACGACGGCCAGCTCCGCCTCGTCCCGCGGACCGTAGAGCATCCACTCCGTGCCGAAGTCCGCGTAGCCATGCGGTTCGAGCCATCCGAGCTCGGTCAGACGAACGCCGCGCTCGGGCGCCAGGACGAGGTGCACTGACGTGTCGTCCACCCCATGCAGGTGCACCGGCTCCCAGCGCCGGCCTGGTGAGAGGTTGACCTCCGGGGTGCGCTCCTCCGGCCGGCCTGTCAGGTGGACGGCGCGCGACGTTGCTGGCGAGACGGTGCTGTGGCCCTCCTCGACGCCGTCGAGGGCGAACACCGCAGCGACCAGACGGCCCCACAGCTCCGGCGATGATCGCTGATCAAGCTGTCGGTGGGGCCCCTCGGTCGACGTCGCGGGACGACTGCCCGGCCGGGGATCGTCAGCGGTGAGCCGGACACGGGGGCTCGCATCAGGATCCATGCAGACGATCCTGACGGGGCCCCGCCGGCCAGGCAAGGCCATCAGGCCCCCCTCACTCCCCGCCCAGCTCCTCCCGGAGGATCCGCGCGCCGGCCACGAGCGCGGCGGTCTTGTCCCGCGCCACGGAGCGAGCCAGCGGCGCCATGCCGCAGTTGGTGCTCGCGATCAGCTTGTCCGCGTCCACGAACTCGAGGGTCTCCCGGAGGGTCGCCGCGACCTCCTCGGGCGTCTCGATCTCGTCGCTCGCCACGTCGATCGCGCCGACCATCACCTTCTTGCCGCGCAGCAGGCCGATGAGCTCCGCCGGCACCCGGGAGTGGTGCCGCTCCAGGGCGATCGTGTCGATCGTGGACTCGCGCAGCAGCGGGAACGACGTCTCGTACTGGCGCCACTCCTCCCCGAGCGTGGCCTTCCAGTCGTTGTTCGCCTTGATCCCGTAGCCGTAACAGATGTGCACGGCCGTCTCACACGTCAGGCCCTCGGCCGCACGCTCGAGCGTCGCCACGCCCCAGTCGCGGACGTCGTCGAAGAACACGTTGAACGCGGGCTCGTCGAACTGCACGACGTCGACGCCCACCGCCGCCAGCTCCCGCGCCTCCTCGTTGAGGATGCGCGCGAACTCCCACGCGAGCTTCTCGCGGCTGCCGTAGTGGCGGTCGGCGAGGGTGTCGATCATGGTCATCGGCCCGGGCAGGGTCCACTTGATGGGCCGGTCCGTCCGCGCGCGCAGGGCCTTCGCGTCGTCCACGAACACCGGCGCCGGCCGGCCCACCTCCCCGACGACGGTCGGCACGCTCGCGTCGTACCGGTCGCGGATCCGCACCGTCTCGCGCCGGTCGAAGTCCACACCGCCGAGGTGCTCGATGAACGTGGTGACGAAGTGCTGGCGGGTCTGCTCGCCGTCGCAGACGATGTCGATGCCCGCACGCTCCTGATCGGCCACGGCGAGGGCGAGCGCGTCGAGCTTGCCCTCGCGCAGCTGCTCCCCCTCGAGCTTCCAGGGCGACCAGAGCGTCTCCTCCTCGGCGAGCCAGCCGGGCTTCGGCAGGCTGCCGACGAGGGCGGTGGGGATCAGGGTGGTCATCGGGTCTCCTCGGTGTCTCGTGCGGCGTGGGCGGCGGCCCAGCGTTCCAGCAGGTCGCGGTGCGGGCCCACGAAGTGCTCCTGCGTGTACTCCCCCTGCTCCCGGCCGAGGCGGGCCCGCTCCTCGCGGTCGTAGGCGATCCGGGTCTGCGAGAAGTCGCCGTGGTCCAGGCGCGGCCGGTAGACCTCGCCGGCCCCGGCGTTCGCGTTGTAGATCTCCGGCCGGTAGATCCGCTGGAAGGTCTCCATGGTGGCGATCAGCCCGGCCAGGGAGAGGTTCGCGTGGTCGTTGAGCAGGTCGCCCCGCGAGTAGAACGCCAGCGGCGCCACGGCCCCGCGCGGCAGGAAGCACCGGATCCCCAGGCCCATCCGGCCGAAGTAGCGGTCCGTGCGGGAGGGCTCGTCCTGGCGGTACTCGACCCCGAGCACCGGGTGCTCGTTCGTCAGCCGCCGGTAGGTGCGGCTCGTCGACACGCTGATGCAGATCACGGGCGGCTGCGGGAACCGCTCCCGGTACGCCTGCGAGTCGAGCAGGTGCTGGAACAGCCGCCCGTGCAGGTCGCCGAAGCCGTCGGGCTCCTCGGTCCCCGGCGACGTCGCCGCGTGCGCGGGCAGCACCACGGAGAAGTCGTGGTCGCGGACGTAGGAGGAGAAGTTGTTCCCCACACTGCGGCCGAGCACAGCGCCCGTCGCACGCTCGACCACCCGCACGTCGAGCATCTCCATGAGCGGGAAGTCGACATCCGCGCCGTCGTCGGCGGTGAAGTGCACGTCGATCGAGACGATCTCGATCCGTGCCGTGTAGCGGTCCCGCTCCGGGTTGTCCCAGGGGGCGAGGTCGTTGAGGCGCCCGTCGATCATGGCCAGGGCGGCGCGCAGGTTCTCCCGCCGGTCCGCACCGCGGGCGAGGTTCGCGAAGTTCGTGGTGGCGCGCGTGCTGGCGGCGGGCGTGTAGTCCTCGTCGAACGGCGTGGTGTGGATGCTGAACGTCAGGTCGTCCACGCGGGTGGGCGCGGTGCTCGGGACAAGGGTGGCGTGGCTCATCGGGTCCTCTCCGGGGTGCGGGCGTGGGTGGTGCGGTGGTGGGCGGGGGCGGGACGGGGCACCGCGGACGACGACGGCGCCCCGCGGCCGGCGGCGACGCGTGCGGCGCACTCGAGGCCGGCCTCGAGGTCCGCCTGCAGGTCGGCCACGTCCTCGATGCCGACGGAGAGCCGGACCAGGTCCGTGGGGACGGCCAGGGGCGTGCCCCGCACGGAGGCGTGGGTCATCTCGGAGGAGTAGCAGAGCAGCGATTCGACCCCGCCGAGGCTGACCGAGAGCGCGAACAGCTCGGTGGCCTCGGCGAACGCGCGGGCCGCGGCCTCTCCCCCAGCCAACCGGATGGAGACGATCCCGCCGAAGCCGTCCATCTGCCGCGCGGCGAGTGCATGGCCCGGGTGGTCGGGCAGCCCGGGGTAGAAGACCTGGGCGACCTCGGGGCGGCCCTGCAGCCAGCCCGCGAGCGCGGCGGCGTTGGCGCCGTGCCGGTCCATGCGCAGGCCGAGCGTCTTGAGGCCGCGGGCGGCGAGGTAGGAGTCCTGCGGGCCGGCGACCGCACCGGCGGCGAACTGCTGGTAGGCCACCGCCTCGGCCAGCGCCCGGCCGCGGAACTCGCGGTCGGCCACCACCACGGCGCCGCCGAGCACGTCCGAGTGCCCGCCGATGTACTTGGTGGTGGAGTGCACCACGACGTCCGCGCCGAGGTCGAGGGGCCGCTGGAGGTAGGGCGAGGCGAACGTGTTGTCCACGACCAGCAGCGCGCCGGCGTCGTGGGCGATCTGCGCCCAGGCGGCCAGGTCCGCGATGCCGAGCAGCGGGTTGGACGGCGTCTCCACCCACAGCAGCGCGGTGCGGCCGGGACGGACGGCCGCGGCGACCGCCGTCGGGTCGGTGATGTCCACGGGGGTGTTGGACACGCCCCACGGCTCGAGGACGGTGGTGATGAGGCGGTGGGTGCCGCCGTAGCCGTCGCCGCCCAGCACGATGTGGTCGCCGGGGCGCAGCACGGCCCGCAGGAGGGCGTCCTCGGCGGCGAGCCCGGAGGCGAACGCGAACGCCCGGTCGCCGTGCTCGAGGGCGGCGAGCTGGGTCTCGAAGCCGTTCCGGGTCGGGTTGGAGCCCCGGCTGTACTCATGCCCGGCGCGCAGCACGTTGATGCCGTCCTGCACGAAGGTGCTGGTCTGGTAGATCGGCGGCACCACGGCGCCGGTCAGCGGGTCGGGCTCCTGGCCGGCGTGCACGGCGGTGGTGGTGAAGCCGCGGACGGCGGGGCGGGACACGGAGCGGGTGGTGTGGTGGACGGCGGTCATCTCAGCGCACCTCCTGGGTGACGGCGGCGGTCTCGGGGACGGCGGGCGTGGCGGCGGGGACGGCCGGCCCGGCGGCGGACACCGCGGCCAGGGCACGGTCCAGGTCCGCGATCAGGTCGTCGGGACACTCCAGCCCGATGGAGAGCCGGACGGTGGTCTCGGCGATCCCGGCGGCCTCGCGCTGCTGCCGCGTCAGGCGGCAGTGCGTCATGGTCGCCGGGTGGGAGACGAGGGACCGGGCGTCACCGACGTTGACCACCAGCTGGAACAGCTCGAGCGCGTCGAGGAACGGGGCCACGGCCTCGGGGCCGCAGGCCAGGTCGAAGGAGAACACCGAGCCGACGCCGTCCGGGAAGTCGCGGGCGGCCAGCGCCGCGCTGGGATGCCCGGCCACACCGGGGTGGTGCACCCGCGCGACCGCGGGGTGCCCGGCCAGGTGTTGGGCCACGGCCAGCGCGGTGGCGGTGTGGCGGGCCACGCGCAGGTCGAGCGTCTCGAGCCCCTGGATGAACTGCGCCGCGCTCGCGGGGGCGAGGGTGGGGCCGAGGTCGTGCAGGAACTTGCTGCGGGCCAGCGTCAGGTAGGCGCCACGGCCGTGCCGCTCGACCAGCGTCTGCCCGCCGTAGCGGGCCTTGGGCCGGGCCAGCTGCGGCCACCGGTCCGGCGCCGCGCCGTAGTCGAACGTGCCGCCGTCCACGATCGCGCCGCCGAGCACCGCGCCGTGTCCGCCGAGGAACTTGGTGGCCGAGTGCACGACGACGTCGGCGCCGTGCTCCAGCGGCCGGTAGAGGGCCGGCGTCGCGAGGGTGCTGTCCACCACCACCGGCACACCGGCCGCGTGGGCGAGGTCCGCGAGCGCGGGCAGGTCCGGGAGGGTGGCGAGCGGGTTGGTGATGGCCTCGAGGAAGAACGCGCGCGTGTCGGGCCGGACCGCGGCGGCCCACGCGGGCGGGTCCGCCGGGTCCGCGAAGGTGACCTCGATGCCGAAGTCCGCGAACGTGTCCGTCAGCAGGTCGACGGTGCCCCCGTAGAGCTGGCTGGAGGCGACCAGGTGCTTGTCGCCCTGCAGCAGCGCCAGCAGGGACAGCGCGACGGCGGCCTGGCCGGTGGCCGTGGCGATCGCGCCGATGCCGCCCTCCAGTGCGGCGAGGCGGTTCTCGAACACCGCGACGGTCGGGTTGCCCGTGCGGCTGTAGGTGAAGCCGGGGGTCTCGAGCCGGAACATCGATGCCGCCGTGGCGTGGTCCGGGAAACGGAACGCCGTGGTCTGGTGGATGGGCGGGACGACCGGCCGGTGGGGTGCGGCGGGCTCGTAGCCGGCGTGGACTTGCTGTGTGGCGTGACGGGGCATCTGCTCTCCTCCATCGGTCCTGGCGGTAGCACCGGGCCTGCCGTTCCCGGGGGTCCGGGTCCGGCGGGCGGGTTGCTGCGGCGTCGTCGAGCCAGATCTCTCGGCCGCTCTGGATGGGTGGTGAGCCCATCCCACGCGGTGGGCCGCCGCGAGTCCAGCGGGCGGCCGGCTCGCGCGTCACATGAGCCGCCACCGCGCCATCCAGGACCGGCCGGAGCCTCTCCGGGGCGCGGCGGGCCGTGGCAGACCCGTGTGACGGACCGGCGTGGAGGGGGGGGTGTGTCAGACTCCCGGGCATGACGCAGAGCACACCGGGCGGACCGGCCACGGGCCTGCCCGACTTCCGTCCCTCGGGCAACCAGGGCGTGGACCCGGCGCTGTACGAGATAGAGAACGCGGCCATGGACCGTGAGGGCGCCCTCTGGGCGGCGCTGCAGGAGGCGGCGCCTTGGGCCGGGCGGACGCTGCTCGACCTCGGTGCGGGCACCGGCTTCTGGCTGCCCCGCTACGCCGACGCGGCCGAGACGATCGCCGTCGAGCCGGACGTGCGCCTGCTGGGGGCCGCCCGCGCCCGCCCCGGCGGGGCGCGCGTGCTGTACGGCTCGGCCGAGCAGATCCCGCTGCCGGAGGCGAGCGTCGACGTCGTGCATGCCCGGTTCGCGTACTTCTTCCCGCACCCGCGCTGGGACGTCCGACCCGGCCTGGACGAGGTCACCCGGGTGCTGCGGCCCGGCGGCGCGCTCGTGGTGATCGACAACGACACCGAGCGCGGCCAGTTCGCCGAGCTGCTGCGGGCGAGCACGAACGCGGCGGCGCAGGGCCAGGACACGTACGCGCGCGAGTGGTGGGCCGGCATCGGGGCCGAGACCCGTGAGGTCATGAGCTCGTGGACCTTCGACTCCCGCGCCGACCTCGAGGCCGTCCTGCGGCTGGAGTTCGAGCGAGGGGTCGCCGACGCGTGGCTCGCCGAGCACCCCGCAACGACGTCGCTGAGCTACGGCTACCTGCTCCACGTGTGGCGGTGAGCATGGACCCGCGTCGCCAGACGCCTACCCCCCGCGGCCCTGACACTGGGACGCCCCCGCCGCCGGAAGGACGGGCGCGGTGGCTGGTCGCCTCCAACGCCCTCGACGCGGGTGGCCGGTCCGCCACGGACGTCGCCTTGGATGTCCTGGCGGTGCTCCTGCTCGGCGTGGGCGCCGACGGCATGGGCGTGCTGATGACGCTCTCCGGGTTGGGATTCCTCCTGCTCGGCGTGCCCATCGGCATCGTGGTGGACCGACACCTCAGCCCGCGGCTGCTCGCGGCCACCGGCCTCGCCAAGGCGGCGGTGCTCGGCTCGCTCGTCGTGGCGTGGGCGCTCGACGCGCTCACGTTCGGTCACCTCGCCGCCGTCATGGCCCTGCTGGGCGTGCTCACGGTGCTGGCCGAGACCACCCAGACCGCGCTCGTGCCGCGCGTCGTGCCGGCCACCGCCGTCGCCCGCCTGACGGCGCGGCTCGAGTCCGCCGACGCCGCCCTCGTGTTGATCGTGCCCGCCGCGGCGGGCGTCCTCGTCGGGTCGCTGGGCGCAGGGCCCGTGCTCGGCATCGCGACGGCGTTCCTCTTCGCGGCGGCGATCGTCGCGCTCCGGGTGCGGTTGCGGCCCTCCGCCGCGGCGGACGTCCCGGACGACGACGGGGACCCCGGCGTCGCGGACGTCCTGTCCCGCTGGGCCCGGTTCGGGAAGGACGCCGCGGAGGGGTGGACGGTCCTGCGGCGCACCCCGGTCCTGTGGCTGCTGACGATGGGGTCGGTGGCCGCCAACGTGGGCATGGCCCTCTTCGCCCCGGTCGAGGCGGTCTGGATCCTGACCGACCTGCGGCTCGGGCCGGAGTTCCTGGGCATCCAGATCACCGCGGGCGCGGTCGGGGCACTGGCGGCCTCGTCCCTGGCGGGCCGGGCCATCGACCGCCTGGGCGAGCGCCGGTGCATCCTCCTCGGCTCGGTCGGCTGCGCCGTGGCCGTGGGGCTGCACCTGCTGGCCTACGCCGACCGTGCTCATGCCGGGCCGTGGCTGCTGGCCGGCGCCGCCCTCTGGGGGTTCATGGTCCTGCTCGGGAACATCACCCAGGCCGCCGTGACCGCCCGCGCCTGCCCCGAGGGCACGCTCGGGCGGGTCACCGCGATGCGGCGCACCCTCACCCGGGGCTCCGTGCCGCTGGCGACCCTCGCGGGAGGTGCGCTCGGGGCGACGCTCGGGGTCGGCTGGGCGCTCGCGGGGTGGCAGGTCCTGGCGGTGGTCTCGCTGGCCGCCGTCGTGCCGGCCGCGCGGTGGGTGGATGCGGGGCGCGACGACGTCGACTGAGGCCGAGACGCTGACGCGGACACCGAGGTTGCTTAATGTGTGGCCATGGTCACCCATCCTGCGCTCCAGCAGCCGGTGATCGACGCCGTCGACATCCGTTCCGTCGCGGAGTTCTACCGCGAGCTCCTCGGCCTCCACTACCGCGCGGGCGACGAGCTCGCGGACGGCCGCGAGCCGGACAGCGCGGACTGGCTCGTGCTGCTGGACGACGACGGCCGCCGCGTCCTGACATTCCAGCGCACCGACGAACTGAAGCCCAGCACGTGGCCGTCACCCGAGGTGCCGATGCAGCTGCACCTGGATTTCACCGTGCCGGACCGCGAGTCCCTCGACGCGGCCCACGACCACGCGCTGCACCTGGGCGGACGCCTCATCCTGGACCGCTCCGACGACGAGGACGAGCCCCTGTACGTGTTCGCGGACCCGGCCGGCCACCCCTTCTGCGTCTTCGTGGGGTGAGCGCGGCAGACCGCGGGGCGGTTTCACGCACATGTCGAAGACAAGAAGCCGGTTCAGTGCCGTCGGTAAGGTCGTCGGGTGATCCCGCAACCCACCGATCGACTCACGTTCCGGTGCATGACCGACGCTGACCTCGACGACATGTTCAGGCTCCTCGGAGACGCGGAGGTCATGCGCTACTACCCGCGAGCCAAGTCGCGCAATGAGGTGCGGCGGTGGATCAACTGGTCGAAGGACAACTACGCCACGCATGGGTTCGGCCTGTGGGTCATCGAACACTGGACCACCGGCGACTTCATCGGTGACTGCGGCCTGACCTGGCAGAACGTCGACGGCCAAGAGGTCCTCGAGGTCGGCTACCACGTCCTGCCCGAACACCAGGGACAGGGACTGGCAACCGAGGGGGCCTCTGCCTGCCTGCGATACGGGTTCGAGACCCTGGACGCAACGCTGGTCACCGCGATCATCAACCCCGACAACACGGCTTCCCGTCGCGTGGCCGAACGAATCGGCATGACCGTGTGGAAGAGCACGCGTGATCCCAGTGGGGCGCCGATCGTGGTCTACAGCAGCCACGGCCACGAGGCATGACGCACTGAACTGCCGCCATGGGTGCGTGCCCAGTGAGAAGACACGCCCTGGACCCAGCCGGCCAGGCGCTTCTGCGTCTTCGTGGTGGGGGCTGCGGTCATCTGCACGATACGGTGCCGTCCATGCATCCGGACCCGGCCGAGGCCATGCTGCGCGTCGCCCGGGCGCGCGCCGGCGGGGACCGCGTCGAGTGGCGGCGGGGCACCGCGGAGCTGATCGAGCCGGCGTCGGCGGACCTGGTGATCATGAGCGGGAACGTGGCGATGCACCTGATCGACCAGGACTGGCAGCAGGAGCCCACGGAACGGACGACGGCGGCCGGTCGCCCTACTCGAGTCCGAGGCCACGAGCACGCCGGACGCGGACGGCGTCGTCGTGCACCGATGGCGCACCGAGTACTCGGACGAGGGCGTGGACCGCGTCTGGAGCGACTGGCACGGCCGCCCATTCGACGCGGCGGAGCACCCGTTGATGATCATCGAGGCCTGTCCACAGGGGGCCTGACCCGTCCACCCGTCATGGCAGGATGACGCATGTCACACGTGATGCGAGGGGGAACCATGACGGACACGACCACGGCCCGCCCCATGCGGCCGGCCCACTTCGACGACGACCCGCCCGTCCGCGGGATCGGCCACCTCCGGCACCCGGTGGTGTCGGGCGGGCTGATCGGGGTGGTCGGCGGCGGCGCCTTCCTGTTCGGCGGGATCGCGGGGCTGCCGCCAGAGCACCAGGGCACGCTGCGGGGCGTCGCGGTCTCGCTCATCAGCTTCACCCTGGTGGTGGTGCTGCTGCGCCGGCGGATGCTGCCCACCGTGCCGACGCCCGCCCGCGGCGCGTCTACGGGATCGCCGTCGTCACAATGCTGGCGCTCCTCCCCGTGACCCGCCTGGTGGCTTTCGGACTCGACGCACCGACGGCCCAGATCGCCCTGGTGGCCGCCGTGGTGGGTGGCCACTTCCTCCCGTTCGCTCGGGCATTCCAGGCCCCGGTGTTCTGGTGGATCGGCGGGGCGATGGCCGTGCTGGGGCTCGCCGGTGCCGTACTCGCGGCTCTCGGCGATCCCGTGGCCGGGCCCGCGGGGGCGACCGCAGCGGGGGCTGCGATGCTCGTGATCGTCGCGGCACAGGGGCTGCTGGCGTCCCCGCGGCAGGACTGAGGGCCGGACCATGAACATGCTCCAGGCCATCCGCCGCTACTACGCCGGCTACGTGCAGTTCAGCGGGCGCGCCTCCCGCGCCGACTTCTGGCTCGCGGCGCTCTACCTATGGCTCCTGCAGGCCGTCGTTCACTTCGTGTCCACCGCCCTGGACGTGTTCGTCCTCGGCTCGCCGGACCTGTCCCTCCGCGACGCGGCCGTCCTCCTGGTGGGGATCACGCACGCGCTCCCCTCGCTCGCCCTGCTCGCCCGGCGCCTCCACGATGCGGGCTTCAGCCGCGCGTGGCTGTTCCTCGGGCTGGTACCGTTCGTCGGCCCGCTCACGCTGCTCGTGTTCGCGCTCCAGCCGTCCGCCCCGCGCCTCGGACACCCCGCCGATGCGTCGGACCCGGTTCCGGCGGGGGCCACGGCCGCGCGGCGCTGACCCCCGCCGCCATGTCCGGCCCGATCAGTGGTCGTGGTCGTCGTGGTCCTCGTCACCGTGCGCGCCCTCCTCGGGCTTCACGGACTCCGGCTGGCCGGTGACCACGGCCATCTCGACCGGGGCGAACTCCAGGTCCTTCTCCAGGACGGTCTCACCGGTCTCCAGGTCCACGGCCACGAGCCTCCGGTTCTCCGCGTCCGTCACGTAGGCGGTGTTCCCGGCGACCTTCAGGATCGGACCGGGCTCCTGCCACTCGTCCTTCTCCTTCCACGGCTCGATCACCGGGTACTCGGCGGTGACCTCACCGGTCTCCTCGTCGATCACGGTGACCTCGCCGTCGTAGGTCAGCACGACCGCGGAGCCGTCCTCAGCGCGGCCGAGCGAGCGGAACCAGTAGGACGAGCCGAGGTCCACGGTGGTGAGCTCATCGGTGCGGGTGTCGATGAGGGCGATCCCCGTGGGCCGCTCGACGGCTTCCTTCGGCTCCTCCTCGACCTTGTGATCACCCAGGACGATGGGTGAGTCATGCAACCCGAACAGGTTCCCGGAGCGCTGGTACTCGGTCTCGACCTCCACCTTGTGGAACTCGCCGTCCCGGTACACGACGGGCCCGTTCTCGCAGCCCATCACGACGACGTCGCCCGCCTCCGTCGGCTGGGCCGCGGCCTCGCCGTGACTGCCGGGGCAGTCGTCGGTCTCGGCCGTGACCTCGCCGGTCTTCGGGTCGATCACCTGGAGCGTGTTCCGGGAGTCCTCGGTGCCCTGCGTGGTGAAGAGGGTGCCGTCGGAGAGCTCGAGCGCCACGCCGTGGTGCGGGTCCTCGGTCTCGGCCTCCGTCATGACGGGCATGAGGTCCGGGGTCGCCTTGTCCAGGTGGGTCGAGTCGAAGGTGCGGATCGCGCCCGTGCCGTCCGCGAAGAGGGTGGTCTTGCCGTTGTGGGTGACGACGTGGCCGGGATGCTCACCCGGGAACGTCACGCCGGTCATGCCGGGCGCGGACTCGTAGTGGTGGAAGTGATCGCCGTGGGCCTTGGCCTGGATGCCGGTGGAGAACACCTCCCAGCCCTTCCCGGTGGTCACCAGGACGTCCTTGCCGTTGCCGGCGTTGCTCAGCCGCTTGAAGCCCGTGATGTCCTGCTCCTTCACCACCTCACCGGACTCGGCGTCGAGCAGCGTGAGCCCGTCCTCGTGCGAGAGCAGGATGCGCGGCGTCACCGCGGAGACCTCGGTGGTCTGGGTCGGGTCGACGCGGTCCTCCGCGGAGACGGAGGAGGCCGCCGTCGCCTCACCCGCCGGCGACTCGGAGCCGCCCGCGGCGGAGGCGGGTGCCGACGTCGGGCCGGACGGGTCGGCGTCCGCGCCGCACGCCGTCAGGGCGATGGCCGCGGCGGCGAGGGTGGCGGAGAAGGTGGCGGTGCGCGTGGAACGGCGCTGCGGGGCGAAGTGGGACACGGGGAGCCTTTCACGAGAGCGAGAAGATGCGACTGATTCACAATAAAGACTGTTGCGGATGATTCGCAATACTGCGGTGGACCTCACCCCGTCATCCCGGCGGCGCCGACGGCGCGCCCCCGTCGCGAGAACCGGCACGTGACGCCCTCGAGCGCGCGGCGACCCGCCTGTTCGAGGTGGGCGGGGCCTCCGCGACCCTGCGCACACGCGGGCTGGACCGGCATGGGCGCAATGCGCGGGTGCTGGTCAGCCACAACCCGCTGATCTACCGCGCCCGACTGCTCGGCGACCGGGCCGTCACGGACACGCCGGTCGGGCGGCTGAGGCGTCGGGCGGTGCGGCGCGCGGCGGAGCCCGTCAGGCCAGGCCGCGCGCCGCATGCCAGGCGGCGATCCGCTCGAGCGCCTCGTGGACGGCGTCCGGGCCGGCGGCGAAGGAGAGCCGGACGGACTCGGGCCCGTGGACGGCGTCGAAGTCGTCGCCGGGGGTCAGCGCGACGCCGGCCTCCTCCAGCAGGGCGGCGCAGTAGCCGACGGCGCTGCCGAACTCCGCCAGCATGCCCGGGGCGAGACGGGCCCAGAGGTAGAAGGCGCCGTCGGCGGGGGCGGCGTCGGCCCAGCCGAGCCGGGGCAGGGCGGCCAGCACTACGCCGCGCGTCGCCGTGAAGCCGCCGGCCTGCTCGGCACAGAACGCGTAGGACTCCTCGCTGAACGCGTGGACGGCCGCCTCCTGGGCCGCGGCGGGCGGGCAGAGGGCGACCGAGCCGGCGAGGCCGTCGACCGCGGCGGCGAGGTCGTCCGGCATGAGCATCCAGCCCAGCCGCCAGCCGGGCATGCCCCAGTACTTGGAGAACGAGCTGACCACGAGCGCGGTGCGGGAGGTGCGCCATGCGCAGGCGCCGAGCCCCTCCCCGTCCGTGTGCACGATGCCGTGGTAGATCTCGTCCGAGACGAGCCGCACACCGCGTTCCTCGCACCAGCGGGCGAGTTCGGCGAGCTCGGCGGCGCTGACCATCGTGCCCGTGGGATTGGCCGGGGAGGCGAGCACGAGCCCCGCGACCGGGCCCTCCGCGAGCGCCGCCTCCAGGTGGGCGACCGTGGGCTGGTAGCGGGTGCCGGCGTCGACGTCCACGTCCACCACCTCCACCCCGAGCGCCGTGAGGATGTTGCGGTACGCCGGATAGCCGGGGCGCGGCAGGAGCACGCGGTCCCCCGGGGGGAACGCCGCGAGGAAGCCGAGCATGAACGCCCCCGAGGAGCCCGTGGTGATCGCGACCTGCTCGGGGCGCACGTCGAGCCCGTACCAGCGGCGGTAGTGGCCGGCGACGGCGGCCCGCAGCTCCGGCAGGCCCAGCGCCGGGGTGTAGGTGAGGGCACGGCCGGAGGCGTGGACGGCGGCGGCCGCGGCGTCGACGGCGGGCGGGGCGCCCCCGCCCGGCTCCCCCGCGCACAGGCTGACGACGTCGTGGCCGGCGGCGCGCAGTGCGGCGACCCGGCCAAGGATGCTCATCACCGTGAACGGCGGCACCTGCGACCGGGCGGACGGCACGAAGGTGGGGGTGGTGGTGCTGGAACGGGACGGGCGACGCATGGCCCGAGGCTACCCCCCGCTTTCGTTCGGGAAACGGCGCCCCGGGGACGACTTTCGTTGACGAAACGGGCGGGCGGGACGCCGTTTCATCAACGAAAACGTCGCGACACGCCGCCGTTTCGTGAACGAAAACGTCCGGCCCGCCTCGCGCGGCCCTCACTCCTCGGCGCCGAGCATCTCCCGGATGTCCTCGGCGGTGAGGGAGTCGGTGAAGGCGCCGGCTCCGGAGTCGTCGGACTCGTCCATGAGCGCGCCGAACAGCTCGGCCTTGCGCCGCTGCAGCTCGAGCACCTTCTCCTCGATCGTCCCCTCGGACACGAGCCGGTAGACCATCACGGTCCGCTCCTGCCCGATCCGGTGCGCCCGGTCCACGGCCTGCGCCTCCGCAGCGGGGTTCCACCACGGATCCATGAGGAACACGTAGTCCGCCTCGGTCAGGGTCAGGCCGAAGCCGCCCGCCTTCAGGGAGATCAGGAACACCGGCGCCTCGCCCTCGCGGAAGCCGCGGATCACGTCGGCGCGCCCGCGCGTGGAGCCGTCGAGGTACGCGTGCTCGATCTCCAGGTGGTCCAGCTCCTCGGCGATCACCCGCAGGAAGCTCGTGAACTGGCTGAACACGATCACGCGGTGCCCCTCGCCGATCACCTCGGTGAGGTCGTCGAGGAACCGCTCGAGCTTCGAGCTGGGCACGGAGGCGTACTGGTCGTCGACGATCTGCGGCGCCAGCGCGAGCATCCGCAGCAGCGTGAGCGACGTGAAGATGGTGAACCGGTTGCCGTCCATGTCCCCGAGCAGGCCCAACACCTTGCGGCGCTCGCGCTGGAGCACGCGGTCGTAGAGCTTGCGGTGGGCCGGCTCGAGCTCCACCTGGAGGATCTGCTCCTGCTTGGACGGCAGGTCCTTCGCCACGAGCTCCTTGGAGCGGCGCAGCATGAACGGGCGCACGCGGCGGCGCAGGGCCGCCATCCGCTCGGGGTCCCCCCCGGTCTCGATGGGGGTCACGTAGGTCTCGCGGAACCGGCGGTGGCTCGGGAACAGGCCCGGCACGACGACGCCCAGCAGCGCCCACAGGTCGCTGAGGGAGTTCTCCATCGGCGTGCCGGTGATGGCCAGCCGGAAGGGGGCGCGCAGGTCGCGGGCCACCGTGTGCACCTTCGCGGCGCGGTTCTTCAGGAACTGTGCCTCGTCGAAGACCACCCCGCCCCAGTCGAGTCCGCCGTACTGGCCGGCGTCGATCCTCAGGAGCGTGTAGCTGGTGACCACCACGTCCGCCCCCGCCACCTCGTCCGCCACGGCGGTGCCGCGCTTGCGGGTGGTGGTGTCCAGGACGCGCACGTCGAGGTCCGGGGTGAACTTCTCGGCCTCGGCCGCCCACACGGACACCACGGAGCTCGGCGCGACCACGAGGAACGGCGGCCGCTCGGGCCGGGCCTGGCGCGCGTGGGCGAAGAGCGCGAGGGTCTGGACGGTCTTGCCCAGGCCCATGTCGTCGGCCAGGATCCCGCCGAGGTCCTGCTCCCACAGGAACGCGAGCCAGCGCAGGCCCTCCTCCTGGTAGGGGCGCAGGTCGGCCTTCAGGCCGGCGGGGCGCGGGGCCTCGGGGAGGCGCTCGACGGCGGCCAGACGCCCGACGGCGGCGGTCCACTCCGGGTCCTCGTCCACCTCGTCCGCGAGCTCCTTGAGGTCCTCCCAGAAGCCGACCTGGTGCCGTGAGACGGGGGTGTGCTCCGGGGTCCACTCCTGCAGGGTGGCGGCCTCGGAGAGCAGGGCGCGCAACCGGTCGAAGGCGGGGTGGTCGAGGCCCAGGTAGGAGCCGTCCGCGAGGATCAGCGTGGTCCTGCCCTGCACGAGCGCGGTGAACAGCTCCACGAACGGCAGCACGTGCCCGTCCACGGAGACCTGCACGCCGAGGTCGAACCAGTCGTTCTGCGTGGCCTTCGTGCCGACCTCGATGCGCGGGGCGGCCTTCAGCTCGCGGTAGTCGGGGCGGTCACCGGTGACGTCCACGCGCACGTGGTCCGCGCGCTGCAGCAGCGGCAGCACCTGCTCGGAGAACCGGGCGGCGCCCACGCCCTCGAGGACCTGCTCCTCCGCACGGCCGGCGCGCGGCCAGAGCTCGGCCACGGCGCGCAGCACCGCGTCCTCGTGCCGGGTGTCCCGCAGGGGGTCGCCGCCGGCGTCGAGGCCGAGTTCGCGGGGCGGGTCGAAGTAGAGCCAGGACCAGCGGAGCACGAGCTCGTGGCCGGGTCGGAAGTCGGCGCGCAGCCGCAGCACGGGCGGCTCGAACTCGGGCAGCTCCACGGAGGCGTCGCCGCTGGTCACGGGCAGGGCGCCACGCAGCCGCGGGTAGATCCGGCCGAGGAACTCCTCGCGGTCCGCGGCGGGCACGCGCACGGGCCCGCCGGCGAGCACGAGCTGCTGCACGGCCTCGGGGACGGGGCGTGCGGCGGGGATCAGGTGGAGCACGGCCTCCTCGTCCGTGAGCTCCACGCGGTAGAAGCCGATGCCTCCCACGGCGTGCACACCGCACAGCCCGGGGCCGGGCGGGGCCGGGTCCAGGGACGGGGCCACGTCCAGACCGCCGTCGGGGGCGCCGGTGACGTCCAGCCCGACGGCGACGGGCGCCTCCAGCACCACGTCCGTCAGCAGCCCCAGCGGCACGAGCTCCACCCCGACCTCGCGGGCCTCCGCGAGCAGCTGCCAGATCCGCGGGGAGTCGAAGACGTGCAGACCGAACCAGGCGTCGCCCGGGTAGGAGTCCTCGGCCTGGACCTGACGCCAGATCAGGCGCATCGCCCGCTCCTGGGCGGGGGCGAACTCGGCGCGCGGGAACTGGAACGCCTTCCACGTCAGCCCGCCCTTGATCCACGTCCCCTTGGCCCCGCGCTTGAGCGGGCGCACGGTCACGTACAGCGGGCGGCCCTCGCGCACCTGCTCCTCCCCGGCGGTCGCCGGGCCCCACTGCTGGAACGCGTTGCGGGAGGACTCGGCCACGAGCTCCACGCCGATCGCCAGCGCGGGCGGCGTGCCCACCCGGCGCGGGCCGTGGAGTCCGGCCAGCGGCTCCATGACCCGTCGCCAGTCCAGGCCGGCAGGGGGTGGGGGTGCCGCCCCGTCCGCGGCCGGGGCGTCGAGGCCGGCCGGGCCGCCGCCGTCGTGGCCCCGGCCGGCGGGCGCGGGCAGCGCGTCCGCCGTGGTGACCATCTCGGCGAGCTTGCGGCGGGCGTCGTCGAGGGCCTGGTCGGCGTCGAGGCGGACCACCTGGTAGAGCGCGGCGGCCACGTGCTTGCAGTCCGTCCCGACCGGGCACGTGCAGCGCCCGCCCACCGGCTCCATGAGGGCACCGGCGCCGGCTGCGGCGGCGTCGTCGTAGGCCTCCTGCAGCTGCACCTGCACCCGGTAGGGGCTGGGCGCGGTGCCCTGGACGGAGGCGCTCAGACGGCCGGTGGCGGCGTCATAGCGCAGGCGCCCCACGGCACCCGACGCGGCCACGGCGAAGCCGCGGTCCGCACTGGTGGGCCCGACGACGGCGCGGATGGCCTCGGTGCGCAGGTGCGGCAGGACGTCTCCGGAATCTGCAGTGGCCATAGCGAGCAGTCTTTCACGGACCGTGCCGGGCCCGCTCCGACCGACGCAGGTCCGGCGGCGTGCCCACTCACGGGCCCCGGGTCCGCACACCTGAGACCTTCAGCCCGACCCGCCCCGGACCCTAGAGTGCGCCCATGGCGTCCACACAGCCCTCCCCCGTCCCCGCCGGTGCCACGCCGGCGCCCCACACCTCCCCCCTCGGCCTGTCCCTGCCGGACGGTCGGGGCCGTCGCGTCCTCGTCACCGGTGCCACCGGGTACGTGGGCGGGCGCCTCATCCCCGAGCTGCTCGCCGCCGGCTTCGACGTCCGGGCCGGCGCCCGGAACCCCTCCGACCTCGCGGACCGACCGTGGTCGGACAGCATCGAGGCGGTGGAGCTCGACCTCACCGAGGTGGACCTCGTGGAAGCCGCCATGCAGGAGGTGCACACCGTGCTCTACCTCGTGCACTCCATGGGCGGGGGCGGCGACTTCGTGGCCCAGGAGCAGCGGATCGCGGACATCGTGGGCACCGCCGCGGACACGGCCGGCGTGGCCCAGCTCGTCTATCTCTCCGGCCTGCACCCGGACACGGTCCCCGTCGCGGAGCTGTCCGACCACATGCGCTCCCGCGCCCTCGTGGCCGAGCGTCTCGAGCGGGCGGCGACCCCGGCACTGACGTTCGAGGCCGGGGTGATCATCGGCTCGGGCTCCACCTCGTTCGAGATGATCCGCCACCTCGCCGAGCGGCTGCCCGTGATGCCCGGCCCGTCCTGGCTGAGGAACCGGGTGGAGCCGCTGGCCATCCGCGACGTCCTGTACTACCTCCTGCAGGCCTGCGCCCTCCCGGAGCCCGTGCAGCTGCGGGCCCAGATCGGCAACGGGCACCCCCAGTCGTTCGCGAGCGTGCTGGTGGACTACGCCAAGGCCGCCGGCCTGTCCCGGCGCATCGTGGTCCCCACCCCGTTGCCCTTGAAGACCCTGGCGGGCTTCTGGATCGGCATGGTGACACCCATCCCGGTCGCGGTGGCCCTGCCCCTGGCCGCATCCCTCGCCGAGGAGGCGGTCGTGGAGGACCGCTCGGTCCGCGACCTCATCCCGGACCCGCCGGGCGGGCTGACCTCCTACATGGACGCCGTGCGGCTGGCGCTGAAGCGGGAGAAGGAGGGCCCCCTGGACGTCACCTTCGACGCGGACCTCCAGAGCTCCGCGGACCCGGCCGCCCCCCTGCCCTCGGATCCCGAGTGGGCCGGCACCACGGTCTACACGGACGAGCGCGAGCGCGAGTCCGACCTGCCCGCGCAGGAGGTGTGGCCGGTGATCGAGTCGGTGGGCGGCGCCAACGGTTGGTATTCCACCCCGCTGCTGTGGAAGATCCGCGGGCTGATGGACAAGCTGGTCGGCGGGCCCGGCCTGACCCGCGGCCGGCGGGACCCGGACCACCTGCGACGCGGCGACGCCGTGGACTGGTGGCGGGTGGAGGACGTGGAGCCGGGGCGGCGGCTGACGCTGCGGGCGGAGATGAAGGCCGGCGGGCGGGCCTGGCTGCAGCTGAGCACCGAGCCGCGGGAGGGCGGCGGCTCCGTCTACCGCCAGCGGGCGGTCTTCATGCCGGACGGCCTGCTCGGACGCGCCTACTGGACCGCCATCCTGCCCTTCCACGCCGTGGTGTTCCCGGAGATGGCCGCGAACATCCTGGCCGAGGCCAGGCGCCGGCACGACGGCGGCGAGCGTCCCCGCACCCGCGGCCTGCTGCGGCCGCTGGTGGACCGGCTGCCCCTGCGTCGCAACCCGTTGGACAGGCGAGCCCGCGGCGCCGGCGGCGCTCAGTCGCGGGACTGACCGTCGGGGCCACGCCCCCAGTGGGGCCGGGGGCGTGACCGGGCCGCCCGGCGCAGCCACCGCCGCCCGGGGGACAGCCGGGCCCAGTTGACCTGCAGGGTGGTGACCGCCATCCGGCCCTGCCGCACCCGCTGGCGCAGGGAGTGGAAGATGCGCCCGGCGACCTCCACCCGCAGGTCCGGATCGAACCGGATCCGGCGGCCGGCCAAGGCCAGCTGGAAGGACAGGTCCAGGTCATCGTGCACGTCCCCGCGCTCGCGGTGGACGCGGGTCCGTACAGCCTGCCACGCCTCGGCGCGCAGGGCGCAGTTGGAGCCCCAGACGGGGGTGGCCGCCACCGCGGCGCCCGCCCCCCAGCGGTACGCGCCGGTGTAGAGCGCCGCCCGCACCCGCCCCCGGAGGCCGGGCTGGTCGTGGAAGGTCCCCGGCCCGGTGAGGGCGTCGAGCCCGGAGTCGGCGTCGAACCGGGCCACGATCCGTTCGAGCCAGTCCGCGGGCATCCGCGTGTCGGCGTCGCAGCGCACCAGCAGCTCCCCGACCGCGGCGTCCAGGCCGGCGGCCGCCGCGGCCGGGACCCCGCGGCGCGGCTCGTGCACCACCCGCGCGCCGGCGGCGCGGGCGAGCACCGCCGAGTCGTCCACGCAGCCGTTGTCCACCACCACCATCTCCAGCGCCGGCCGGCTCTGGGCGGCCAGCAGGGCGAGGCACACGCGCAGGTGCTCGGCGTCGTCGAGCACCGGGACGACCACGGAGACCGTGGGGCGGGCCGGGGTCACCGGGTGCGCTCCCGGCGCACGGCGAGGGCGGCGCCGATCCCGGCGCCGACGAGATCGGCGGCGAGGTCGCCGATGGTGTCCGTGTAGCCCACACCGATCTCGGGGGTCACCGCCGTGTGCCCCCACCATTCGGCCAGCTCCCACACCACGCCCAGGGCCACGGCGGCGGCCGCGATCCCCAGCCCGGCCAGGCCCGGGCCGAGCAGCGCCACGGCCTGCCCGGCCTCGGTCCCCCGACGCCGGAGCCATGCCCCCACCACCAGTGCCGTCAGACAGGCGACCACGGCGGAGGCGGCGGCGTGCACGAGCAGGTCCAGCCACGGCACCCGTGGGTAGAGGCCGATGACGCTCAGCCACCCGGCCAGCAGCAGGACCGCCTGCGCGGCCCAGTCCAGGGCGCCGCCCGGGGCGAGCCAGCGGGTGAGCCACTGGGAGCCGAACACGAGCAGCATCGCCGCCGCGGACGGCCATCCGGCGTGCACCGCCGCGACCGGGACGAGGATCAGGCCGAGCGCGCGCAACAGGTCTGCGGGGATCAGCGGCAGCATGTCAGCGATCGTCCGGGTGGGGACGGCGTCCCGGCCGAGGGCCGCGCCGACCGGCACGACCACGGCTCGTCAGCAGCAGCCAGAGCGCCGGCAGCAGCAGGGCGGAGCCGAGCGGGTAGGCGAAGTCCTCCACGGGCGCCTGGCCCACGTAGGCACCCACCAGCAGCTCATGGCCGTAGTCGAAGAGCCCCGCGGCGATCATCACGTTGTCGAAGACCGCCGTGAGGGCCCACAGGGCCACCAGGGTGGCCGTCACGGCCCGCAGGTGCTCGCCCCGCACGCGGCCGACGAGGGCGGCGCCCACGAGCACGGCCAGGGCGAAGCCCACGAAGACGAGGACGAGGTCGAGGAAGGTCACCGGCTCCCCCCGTCGGTCGGATCGGCCGGCGTCGCGGCACGGGCGTCGCGTCCCCGGCCGCGCAGCAGGCGCAGCGCCCCGGTGAACAGCACCATCGTGATCTGGCTGAGGAAGAGCAGGAAGAACCCCTCCTCCAGGGGCAGCTGGGGGGCGAGCATCACCCCGGTCATGTAGGGCGACTGCCGGTGCAGGAACACGCCTTCGGCGATCCCCCACAGGTCCCAGGCGAAGAAGTAGGCCACCCCGGCGGCCAGCACCAGCAGCGCCGGGAGCGGGCGATGCCACAGGAACAGCTCGAAGCGCCGGTCCACCAGCAGCATGCAGCCGATGACACCCAGCAGGGCCAGCAGGTAGATCATGCCGCCGCCCCCCGGGTCAGCGCCCACCCGATCAGCAGCAGGGTCACGAGGAAGCCGGTCACGTAGTTCAGCGGAAGGAACAGCTGCCAGCCGCGGTGGGCCGCGCCCGAGGTGGCGTCCGTGATGCGGCGGAAGCGCAGGGTGTTCACCACGTAGGGCACGGCCAGCAGCGCCGCGAGCGGGCCCGGCGGGTCGGTGGCCAGCAGCAGCAGGCCCGCCGCCGCGTACAGGCCAGCGGCGAGCAGGACGGTGCGCCGAGCGCCCAGCACGGTGGCCACCGAGGCCAGGCCCCCCTCCCGGTCCGGCACCACGTCCTGCACCGCCCCGAACATCTGCGAGGCCATGCCCCACAGGAAGAACGCCCCCAGCAGCGCCGCCAGGGCGGGCGTGGGGGTCGCCCCGGCCAGCGCGAGGCCGTAGACCGCGGGGGAGACGAAGTGCGTGGCGGAGGTGGCGGCGTCCAGGAAGGGCCGCTCCTTGAACCGCAGCCCCGCCCAGGAGTACGCCACCACCGCGAACAGGCTCACCGCGAGCACCAGCACGGCGGCCCACTCGCCCCGCACGGCGGACCAGCCCGCGAGCACGGCCACGAACGGCACGGGCAGCAGCACCGACCACGCCAGCACCCGGCGGCGCACCGCGGGGTCGCCCAGCACGGAGCCCTCCACACCCCCCTTGCGGGGGTTGCGCAGGTCCGAGGCGAAGTCGAACACGTCATTGATGCCGTACATGGCCAGGTTGTAGGGCACCAGGAAGAACACGACGCCCAGGACCACCAGCCACGCGGGCAGCCCCCCGGTCAGGATCGCGGCGGCGGCGAACGGGTAGGCCGTGTTCACCCAGCTGACCGGCCGGGACGCCCAGAAGAGGGTGCGGATCATGTGCCGCTCCCCCCGGGGCCCGCGGGCCGGGCCCTGCGCGCGTCGTGGCGCAGTTCGTCCCGGACCACTTCGGCGGAGATCAGGCACATGGGCACCCCGATTCCCGGGCGCACCGAGGAGCCCGCGTACATCAGGCCGGCCACGTCCGCGTCCCGCACCGAGGGGCGGAACATGGCCGACTGCGCCAGCGTGTGCCCGGGGCCCAGCAGCGAACCCCGCCAGGCGTGCACGTCCGCGGCGAAGTCACCGGGCCCGTAGGTGCGCCGCACCACGATGCGCTCGGCCAGGTCGGGGATCCCGGCCCAGCGGGCCAGCTGATCGAGGGCCCGGTCCGCCACGGCCTCCACCTGGGCGTCCCCGGCGCGGTCCACCCGCCAGCTCTGGCCGTCACGGACCCGGATGCCGCCGCGCCCCCACCCCGGCTCGGCGGGGGCCGGGACGAGGATGAAGAGGTTCTCGTCGCCCTCCGGGGCCACGCCCGGGTCCGTGGCGGAGGTGCGCGAGACGTAGATCGACGTGTCCGCGGCGAGGTCCTCCCCCCGCTCGATGCGCCCGAAGTTGTCCTCCCAGTCCGCCGTGAACAGCAGGGTGTGATGGGCCAGCTGGGGCAGGGATCCGCGCACCCCCACGCACACGAGCACGCCGGAGGGGCCGGGGTCGCGCCGGTCCCACGTGGACTCCGCGACGCGCCGGCCGGGAGGCAGCAGACGGGTCTGCACGTGGTGCAGGTCCGCGGCGGCCACCACCACATCGGCATCGAGGCGTCCCGCGGCGCCGTCGTCGGACCGCCAGGCGACGCCGGTCACCCGGCCCGGGCGGCGACGTCGGCCCTCGTCCCCGCGGGCTGCTCCCGGCCTGGGCAGGCGGGCGGCCAGGCGTCCGAGGCGGCCGGCGGGGGCGGGACGGTCCGCGACCTCCACGGCGGTCGCCTCGACCCCGGTGCGGATCTCCACACCGGCCTCACGCACGACCTCCGCCATGGCGTCCACGAGGGCCGCGAACCCGCCGAGGGGGTACTGCACGCCGTCGGCGAGGTCCAGATGGGACATCAGGTGGTACATGGCGGGGGCACGGTCGGGGGACGTGCCGAGGAAGACCGCCGGGTAGCCCAGGATCTGGCGCAGCCGGGGATCCTGGAAGCGGGCCGCCACGTGGGAGCGCAGGCCCCCCAGCAGCTGGGGCCCGAGGGCCGGCAGGGCGCGCAGGACGTCCGGGTGGGCCAGGGCGGCCGGCCGGCGGAAGTCCGTGTAGAGGAAGTGCTCCTTGGCGAGCCCGTAGATCCGGGACGCGGAGTCGAGGTAGGCCCGCAGCCGGCGCCCGGCGCCGGGCTCGAGGGACTCGAACAGCGTCTCCGCGTGGCCGGTGCGCACGTCCACGGGGGGCTCGTGGAGGTGCCCCTCGAAGTACACCCGGTAGCCGGGGTCCAGACGGCGCAGGTCCAGCCGTTCGGCGGCGGAGGTCCCCATGAGGCGGAACCAGCGGTCGATCACCTCGGGCATCAGGTACCAGGAGGGCCCGGTATCGAAGGTGAACCCCGCCTCGGACCAGCGTCCGGCACGGCCGCCCAGGACGGCGCCGCGCTCCAGCAGCGTCACCCGGTGCCCGTCGCGGGCCAACAGGCCCGCCGTGGCCAGTCCGGCGAACCCGCCGCCCACCACCACGGTGCGCGGGCCGAGAGCGGTGTCCCGGGCGCTCATCGGCGGCCTCCCCGGCGGCCCCGTGCCAGGACGCGGGCGGCGATCCGGGCCTTCTGATGGTCCGGCACCCGGACACGGCGGTGGGCCAGCTCGGCCGCCGGGGTCGCCTCGATCCGGTCCACCAGGGCCGCGAACAGTCCGTGCGCCAGGGCCACGGCGCGCCCGGCCCCGGGGTCCAGGACACGGATGCCGGGCAGGGCGGCGTCGAGGTCGGCGCGGACCTCGGCCACGAGCTCGGCCTTGCGGGCCTCGGTGAGCACGCCCGGTGCGGCACCGGGCAGGTAGGTGCGGCCCAGCTCGTGGTGGTCCGCGGCCAGGTCCCTGAGGAAGTTGACCTTCTGGAACGCCGCCCCCAGCCGGGAGGCCTGCGCGCGCAGCTCCTGCCGCTGGCCCGGGGTCCGGGCCCGCGTGCCGGGGAGGGAGAGGAAGACCTGCAGGCACATCAGCCCCACCACCTCGGCCGAGCCGTGGATGTAGGCGTCCAGGGACTCGGCGCCGTGCTCGCGGATCCCCAGGTCCGCGCGCATGGAGGCGAAGAAGGGACGGGTCAGCTCCGGGGTGATGCCGTGGCGACGGGCCACGTCGGCGAAGGCGTGCAGGACCGGGTCGGTGGCGAAGCCCGACGCCATCGCGGCCTCACACGCCCGCTCGTAGTCGTCCAGGGCGGCGCGGACCCCGGCCTCGTCGAGCCCGGCGGCCACCGCGACGCCGTCGACCACCTCGTCGGCGACGCGGACCATGGCGTAGATCGTGGCCACGTCCTGGCGTGCCTGCCGGGGCAGGGTGCGGCAGGCCCAGGAGAAGGACGTGGAGTAGCGGCGGATCACCTGGGCCGCTGCGGTGTGGGCCGTCCGCGTGTACAGCGCGGCAGGGCTCGGGGTGGGCGCGGCCATCTCAGGACCTCCGGGTCAGCACGGCGTGGCAGGCGTCGGCGAACTCCGCCCGGACCGTCTCGTCCAGGGGCAGGGCCGCGATGCGCTCGCGGGCGCGGACGGTGAGCTCGGCGGCGACGTCGAGGGCGTGCTCCCGGGCACCGGCCGCCTCGAGGGCGCGGCGGGCGGCCTCGATGTCCGCGGGGGTGGCCGGGCCCGCGTCGAGCAGGGCGCGGACGGCGGGGATGCGGCGGCCGTGGGCGGTGAGCACGGTGGCCTTGCCCTCGCGCAGGTCGCCGTCGGCGGACTTGCCGGTCTCCCCGGGATCGCCGAACACGCCGAGGACGTCGTCGATCACCTGGTAGGCGGCGCCGAGGTCGGCGCCGGCCTCGCCCATCGCCCGGGCGAGGTCGGGATCCGCCCCGGCCAGGAGGGCGCCGGCGCGCAGGGGCGCGCCGACCGTGTAGTGCGCCGTCTTGAGCCGTTGCATGGCGAGGATGCGGTCGGGATCGGGCTCCTCACCGGTGTGGCGGGACAGCCCCAGGAGCACGTCCTCGAGCTCGCCGGCCGCGGTCACGGCGGCGGCGTCGAAGACGACGGCGGCGGCCTCGGCGGCACGGGCGGTGTCGGCGGCACAGGTGGCGGCGAGCCGGAACGCCTGGGTGAGCAGGACGTCCCCCGCGATGAGGGCGACAGCGACCCCGGCGTGGGCGGCGTCCGCGGCGGGCACCCCGCGGGCCTCGAGGCGGTGCCGGGCGGAGGCGTGCACGGCGGGCTGGCCGCGCCGCAGCACGTCCCGATCGATGACGTCGTCGTGGACGAGCAGCGCGGTGTGCAGCAGTTCGAAGGCGGCCCCGAGTCGGTCGACGGCAGCGCGGCCGGACGGAGGGACCGGGTCGGCGGTCGCCAGGCGCCAGCCGAGCTCGACGAGACGGGGGCGGATGAGCTTGCCGGCGCCCACATGGACGTGGAGCGAGTCGAGCAGCTCGGCGAAGGCGGCGGATCCGGGCGCCTGGGCCGCGGCGTGTCGGAGCGCGGCGTCCAGCTCGGCGGTCACCCCGGAGAGCGCGGCCTCGCCGCCCGTCCTCGCTTCACCCATGGCGCCTCCTCGGTGGCGGACACGACGCGGCACCGACCGCCGCACCTGTTCGACCGTCTAACTTCTGGACGCAGAAGACACTACGGGCCGCGCCGGTCCCGCGTCCATCCGCGGCGGTCCCGGGCGGCGCGATCTCACGACGCACGGGGCCGCCGGCGGGATCAGGCGTCGGCGGACGCCGTCTCCAGGGTGATCTCCGGGTCCACGATCTGACCCTCCCACTCACCGGAGACCCCGTACACGACGCAGTGCTTCTCGTCGGTGCCGTAGTTGCCCAGCTCGGAGGAGGTCAGGACGGCCCCGTTCAGCTGGTCCTCCTTCTCCTCGCTCAGGCGCTGGGCCTGGGCGGTGCAGGTCTGGGCGGCGGCGGGGTCGGCCTCCTCACCCTCGGCCACGGCCGGCACGGCCCACAGGTACTCCGCGGTGTGGGCGCCCTCGCAGTCGGTGGTCTCGAAGGAGGACAGGTCACGCGCGCCGAGCGGGGCGGTGAAGCACGTGCCGGCCTCGTAGTCGGCCGGGGCCGCGGACAGCGACGACGCCGAGGCGGACGAGGACTCCGCACCCTGCGTGGACGCGGAGGCGGGCGCCGTCGTCGAGGCGGACGCGTCGGCGTCGGACGAGTCCTGACCGCCGCACGCGGTGAGGGCCAGCAGCGCGGCAGCGGACAGGCCGGCAAGACGGGCGGAACGGGACAGGGCGGCGAAGGCCATGGGATGCTGTCCTGGAGTGACGTGGGACGCGCCGGGGTGTGGCGCCGACCTCAGCACTCTAGCCACGCCCGGCCGCCGGGATCGGGCTGAGGTGACGTAGCCCACATCTGATGGGCGGCCCGGCTCGCCTGCCACACTGAGGGGCATGCAGACCCCGGCCACGCCCTCCCCGCACGACCACCCCTCCCCCGTCGCCCGACCGTGGATGGCGGCCTCGGACGTCCCGGTCGCAGGCCCCGACGACGTCGAGCGCGTGGTCCTGCTGTCCCCGGCGGGCGAGGCCGTGGGCACGGAGGCCAAGGCCACGGTCCACCGCCGCACCGAGGACGGCGGCACGCCCCTGCACCTGGCCTTCTCCTGTCACGTGTACGACGAGGCCGACCGGTTCCTGCTCACCCGCCGGGCGCTGGGCAAGGCGGCGTTCCCCGGGGTGTGGACCAACGGGTTCTGCGGGCACCCCGGCCCCGGCGAGTCCCCCGCGGAGGCCGTGCTGCGCCGCGCCCCGCAGGAGCTGGGCGTGGAGGTGTCCGACGTCGTCGAGGTGCTCCCCGACTTCCGCTACCGGGCCGCGGACGCCTCCGGCATGGAGGAGCACGAGATCTGCCCGGTGTTCCGGGCCCGGATGCACGGCGACCCCGCCCCGGAGCGGGACGAGGTCGCGGAGTGGTGCTGGGTGGAGCCGGCCGATCTGGCCGCCGCCCTGGCCGCCGTCCCCCGGGCGTTCAGCCCGTGGCTCGTGGAGCAGTGGCAGCAGGGGGCGTTCGACCCGCGGTGAGCGGCCGGCGCGGCGACGCCGCGCGGGCCGTCAGCGGCCGTTGACGTCGTCGAGGTGGGCGGCGGTGGACTGTACGGCCTCGTCCTGCCCCGGCTCGGCGTCGCCCTGCTGGCCCTGCTGCTCCTCGGCCAGGCGGCGGACCTCTGCGATGTCGAGGCCCTTGACCTGGTCGAGCAGCTGCTCGAGCGCGGTGCCCGGCAGGGCGCCGGCCTGGGAGAACACGAGCACACCGCCGCGGAAGGCCATGAGCGTGGGGATGGAGGTGATGCCGGCCATCGCCGCCAGCTGCTGCTGGTCCTCCGTGTCGACCTTGGCGAACACGACGTCCTCGTGCTTCTCCGAGGCGGCCTCGAACACGGGGGCGAACTGGCGGCACGGGCCGCACCAGCCGGCCCAGAAGTCCACGAGCACGGTGTCGTTCTCGGCGACGGTGGAGCCGAACTCCTCGAGGGTCAGGTCCTTGGTGGCCACGGTGGGTCCTTTCGTCAGCGGGGCCGACGCGTTCACGCCGGCGATCATCCTGCCGACCACAACGGACGCCCCGCCGCACCTATTCCGCCCCACCCCGCTTTCGTTCGGGAAACGGCGGCGTGTCCCGGCACTTTCGTTCGGGAAACGGGCGCCTTCCACGCACTGTCGTGGCCGAGACGGGAGCCGTCGTCGTCGCTTCCTAGATGTTGTGGGTCATGAGGTTCTTGGCACGAGGGCCGGGCTGAGATGAGACGAGCGGGCCTCTCCCGCAGGATGGAAGTTCCTCAACAACCCACCTGCCCGAAAAGACCCACTCATGACTCAC